>JANXSC010000383.1 GCA_025352845.1 Opitutaceae bacterium | reverse complement strand
GCAGATCGAATTTTTGAGCCTCGCTTCATCGCGGTGCCTCGCCCGGGCCGGGGGAATCGAAGTCTGTCTCAAGCGCCGCGGCCGACCCGGCATCGAGTTCCCGCGCGGCGGCACCGAGCTTCCGGCGGGCTTTCTCGTTCGCGTATTTTCCCAGCACCAGCCGCAGCGGCGGATTCTCCAACGCCACAGCCGCGATGATCGCCTCGGCCGCTTTGTCGGGATCGCCGGGTTGCCGGCCGCTCATCGTTTCGAGGAAGCGCAGGAACTTGCCGCTCGTTGCCTCATAATCGGCGATCCGGTCGGGTGCCCGCTCAAGCGAACGCGAAATGAAGTCGGTGTGAAACGGGCCGGGTTGCACGATGGTGACCTTCAGCCCGAGAGGCCGGACTTCGGCGGCGAGCGATTCGGAGATACCTTCGAGCGCGCACTTGGTGGCGCCATAGATCGAGAAGCCCGGGTAGTTGGCGATGGCGGCGGCCGCACTGATGTTCACGAAATGACCGCGACGCTGCGCGCGCAGGAAGGGCAGCGCCGCGCGCATCACCCGCAGCGCCCCGAAAAAATTCGTCTCGAAACTCCGCGCAATCTGATCGTCGCTCACCTCCTCGACCGCGCCGATGAGGCCGTAGCCCGCGTTGTTGACAACGACGTCCAGCCGGCCAAACGCCGCCGCGGCCTGCGCGACGACAGCCGGAATCTGCGCCGCGACCGCCACGTCGAGCGCGAGCGCGCGGCACTGGTCGGGATGGCTGGCGACGAGATCGGCGAGCGTCTCCGGTCGCCGCGCCGTGGCCACGAGCCGGTGACCACGGGCCAGCACGCGCCGCGCGAGCGCGCGACCGAGACCGCTGGAGCAGCCCGTGATAAACCAGACCGGTGAATCGTTGGGTTCGTTCATGAGGCGGAGGCGTTGAGGCGGCGTAACGGAAAAATCGAGACATCGACCGCCCGCGCACCGATCACGGAGGCCGGTTCGCCTTCGAGGTCGAATCCGGCCTGCCGCGCCGGGGCGGTCGAGAACTCCGCCACCGCCGGCGTGTTCAGGCGATAGGGCGCATGATGCACGCGGCCGGTGAAGATTCGCCCCGCGCCGTCCGCCGCGAAAAGCAGATACCGCTCGACCAGAAAAAATGCGAGTGAGCCGGGTTCGGCCGGGCCCGCGTCCGGCCCCGGCGTCCACGTGTAGTGGTCACTCAGCGCGGCGTCGTCGCGGCGCCGGCATTCGTAATACACGGTGCCGCCGCGCTGCGACGCCGCCATGCGCGCACGGAAATACGGCAAATGAAAGCAGCGCCGCGCAATCGCCACGGCGAGCGGCTGGTTGCAATCGAGGGAGTAGAACCAAACCCCGGGCCGGCCATCGGCGTCGTGCACGTAGGTGCGGACGTTGAGTTCGAGAAACCAGGAAATCCACGGCAGCGGTGGCAGCCACGCGGGCCGAATCCGCTGCATGAAAAACGGCACGAGGCCAAGGTAGGCGTCGCCGGCGAAGGTGTCCACGAACAGGCCTTTCGGCAGGGTCGCTTGGATCGCGCGCGGATCGATTTTCCAATGCAAGAAGAGCAGCTCACTCCAACGCTGGTAGCCAACCGCCGAAGCGGCGGGGGATTGGCGCAACGCCAATCGCGCGGCTAAGTCTGGCGACTTCACGCCCGCCCGGTCGATGGCCACGGACGTTACCTGCTCAGATCGTCGCACGGCGAGCGGTGACGGGCTAGGCGATCGGCATCGTCCTCAGAAATGCGGCGAGGGCGAAGAATGAAGGCGCCCACAGGCCGACGAAAATCGCGAAGCGTTCGGCGCGCGCCGAAATTACGGCTTCGTCTGCGGTGGTGCGCCGCTCGTCATCGGTGGCAAATTTGACACGCACCCAGAAGTAGATGGACAAGGGGATAGAGAGAAAGCCCAGCACTGCGCAAGTGGAGCCGAGGAGGAGGAGCGTGTCTTTGGACATAGGAGTGAAGGGAGAGTTGGAATAGTAATAGTCTTGCCGTTAATTCGGGCGCGAAACGGAGTGAATGGCAGTTCAGCGAGCAATCGCGCGCACCGGCACGTGCACCTCAAAGCGTTTAAGAAATCCGGGAGTGAAGGGCCCGCTCCAATAAACTGCGTAAGGTGCGCCGGCCGCTTCCACGTCCTGTCGGGTAGCCAGCCAAACGAGCAGCTCATCGCTGGTCTTTGAAAAATTTTGCGCGGAGTAGCTGCCGCGGGCCCCGAGACTCGCCACCCCACGCTCGGGAATCTCCACTACCTCCACTCCGTTCGCACTCCCCGCGACTTTCGCGCGCTCGCTTTTCGCCACCCAAAAAAACATCGCGGCATCGTCGATCTTCGCCTCCACCGGTGTCGTCATGACGATGTCGTGCGCGGAGATGTAGTTGAAGAGCGGGCGAAAAAGGCCGTTCGCCTGATCGAAATAGTTTCCCTTACCGGTCGCCTTCAGCAGCACCCCGGCGGGCAGGGTCTTCAACTCCGGCGCGCCGACGGGGGAAGGGGGAAACGCTTGTTCGGTGGCCATGACAGATACCGAAAAGGCCATCAGGATAATAAATTTTTTCATGAGGCTACAGGGAATCAAAGCCCGCTGCGCCGGCCGTAGGATAAAAATTAAACCGGAACGGAAACCCGGCCGTCGGTGAGACCGACTGACCGCGTGCCCGCTCCGGGTGAGTAACTTAGTATTTGGAAAAACGAATCAATGTGCCCGCAGATTAAGGGAGGATGACGGTGTCAACGACGTGGACGACTCCATTACTGCCGACCAAATCCGTCGCGACCACTTTGGCGTTATTGACCATCACGCCCATGCCATCGGCCTTCAGAGTGAGCATCTTGCCGTTGACGGTGGGGGCCTCGCCCGACTTCACGTCGGCCGCCATGACCTTGGCCGGGACAACGTGGTAGGTGAGAATCGCGACGAGCTTGGCTTTGTTTTCAGGCAAGAGCAGCGACTCCACGGTGCCTGCGGGCAGCTTGGCAAACGCAGCGTCCGTGGGCGCAAAAATCGTGAAGGGACCGGCACCGCTGAGGGTTTCAGCGAGGCCCGCGGCCTTAACCGCTGCGACGAGCGTGGTGTGATCGGGAGAACCGGCGACGATATCGACGACCGTTTTGGCCGAGGCGATGGCGACAAGGCCGGAACAAATGAGGAGTGAGGCGAACAGGGAGCGGAGCTGCATGGGAACGAGTGTTTTTCTTTTTGGATGATGGGAAACCGGTTGGCCGAAGGACCACAGTTTCGCTTTATAAACGGGTGGAGGTAATCGGCGGATGCATTTATTTCTCACGCCGCTTCGACCCGAGCCCGCGGCGCATGGGGGCCATTTTTTTTCGCGCTATCGCCCTCACTCTGGCGTTGCCCGCGCTCGCCTGCTCGCCGAACTATTCGTCGCCGCCTGTTGCGTTTCCCAAGTCCCCGGTTCGCGGCCCGCTCTGGCAGCAACCAAAATCTCACCCACCATGACCACTCCCCTCACCCGTCGCACGTTTCTCAAGACCACCACGGCCGCCAGTGCGCTCGCGTTTCCCGCCGTCCTGCGCTCGCAGCCACCGGGCACGCCGTCGCCAAACAACCGGCTCAACGTCGCGATCATCGGCGCGGCCGGGCGCGGGGGCGCGGCGGTCGAAGGCGTGCGCAAAGAAAACATCGTCGCGATCTGCGATGTCGACGAGGAGCGCGGGCGCGGCGCGGTGAAGACACTGAAGACGCGTTTCCCCGACGAGGGCGACAGCGCCGTCTCGGCCGAGCACTTCGACGATTACCGCAAGATGTTCGACAAGCTCGGCAGCAAGATCGACGCGGTGACGGTTTCCATTCCGGACCACATGCACTTTCCGGCGGCGATGACGGCGATGGGGCTGGGCAAACACGTCTATGTCGAGAAGCCGCTCGCGCACACCGTGTGGGAGACACGCGAACTCACGCGCCTGGCACGCGAGAAAAAAGTGATCACGCAGATGGGCAACCAAGGGCACACGCACGACGGCACGCGCCTGCTCAAGGAATGGGTCGAGGCCGGCGTGCTCGGCGAGGTGCGCGAAGTCGTGAGCTGGACCAACCGCCCGTTCTACCCGCCGTGGCGCGAGCCGGTCGGATCGTTCAAGAAGCCCGATCACTCGAAATTTATCCCGGTTGTGCCGAAATCCCTCAACTGGGACGCGTGGCTCGGCGTCGCCGCCACGCGCCCCTACGATCCCGCCTACATGCCCGGCCTGAAGTGGCGCGGCTGGTGGGATTTTGGCACCGGCGCGTTTGGCGACGTGGCGTGCCACATCATGGACGGCGCGTATTGGGCGCTGAATCTCGGCGCGCCGACTTCGGTCGAGGCGATGTCCACGCAGGCCACCGATGTCGCGTGCCCGCTCGCGTCCATCGTCACGAATCACTTTCCCGCGCGCGGCTCAATGCCGCCGGTGAAATACACCTGGTCCGACGGTGGTCTGATCCCGCCGCTACCGAAGGAACTCGAGTTCGGCCGCGACCTGCCGGCCGAGGCCGGCACGCTGCTCTTCGGCAGCAAGTGCACCGTGCTCTGCAGTTTTTATTACGAGACCGTGCGCATCATTCCCGAGATGAAAATGAAGGAGTTCGCCCCGAGCCTTCCGGCAAAAACGATCCCGCGCGTGCAAGGCGGGCCGTTCACCGAGTGGCTGGCCGGTATCAAGGGCGGCCCGACGCCGGGCTCGAACTTCGCCTACTCCGGACCGTTCACCGAATCCGTTCTCCTCGCCAACGTCGCGATCCGCTCGCGCCGCCGCATCGAGTGGGACACGAAGACGATGAAGGTCACCAACGTCCCCGACGCGAATCAGTTCATCACGAAGGAATATCGCCCGGGCTGGATGTAAACGCGCCGGGCAAGGCCGCAGGATCGGGGCGAACCCGGCCTCAGTTGGATTCGTGACTCCCGCGCTATTGCGTGCCAGCAATGACGCGAGTAAAAATCGCCGCGACCTGCTTTGCCTCAACTTCGCTGAGGTGCGCGGCGAAATACTTTGCGAGGCCCGCGCGATAGACCGGCCAGATTTTACGCAGCACCGCGACTCCCTTGTCGGTCAGCTGCGCATGCTGGACCCGACCATCCTGCGCGCAGGCCCTGCGCTCGATCAGGCGCTCCTTCTCCAGTTTGTCGACGAGCCGCGTCAGCCCGCTGCGGCTCAGGAGGGCGCTTTGGGCGAGCGCGCTCATGCGCATGCGTCGGTCCGGCGCGAGGTAGAGTTCGTAGAGCGCATCATACCAGCTGAGCGACGGCAGTCCGGCCGCCGCGAGATCAACCTCGATGGCGGCGAAGATGCGCCAGAACGAGACGTAGTATTTCCGCCAGGCTTCGAGGTGGGTTTCGGGCAGATTGGGCTTCATGGGAGGGACGGTAAAGATTTTAGTTGCATCCGCAACTAAATCCCTCAGTTTGGTTGTGTATGCAACTACCATCCTTCCTCGCCTCCCTCCTTGCCACCGGCAATTCCCTCGCGCCCACCGTCCTGCGGCTGGCGCTCGGCGTCATGATTCTGCCCCACGGGCTCCAGAAGACCCTCGGCTGGTTCGGCGGCTACGGCTTCAACGGCACGATGGGCTACCTCACGGGCACCGTCGGAGCGCCGTGGATTTTCGCGCTGCTCGCGATTCTGGCCGAGTCGGTCGGCGGCCTGATGCTCATCGCGGGCTTCGGCACGCGTCTCGCGGCCCTCGGCCTCGGCGGTGTGATGCTCGTGGCTGTGGCTCAGCACCGGGCCAATGGCTTCTTTATGAACTGGGCCGGCAACCAGAAGGGCGAAGGCATCGAGTTCCACCTCCTCGCGCTCGGGATCGTCGTCGCGCTGCTCATCCTCGGCGGTGGAAAGTTCTCCGTCGACTCCGCCCTGAAGCGCTAAGCGTGCCGCGGACGGATCGTTTACACGGTGACGTGACGGGGCGGCAGCCAAAGGCTCTCGCCCTCGCACACGCCACCCACTCCGCACAACAGATCCTTTGTTGCGAGCGGCCCGGCGGGTGCTATCACGATGCCGCACCTTCTCCCCGATCCATGCGCTTCCCTCGCCTCGCCTGTCTTTTCCTTTCTCTACTCGGCTCGGCCCTCCGCGCCGCCGACGCCCCCCCGATCGACTGGCCGGCCGTCGATCTTGAAACGCTGAAACATTTCCAGGCGCTGGTCCGCCTCGACACCAGCGATCCTCCGGGCGGCGAAAAGCCGGTGGTCGATTACCTCAAGCGCGTGCTGGAGGCCGAGGGCATCGAGGTGAAAATCTTTGCGAAGGATCCGCAGCGCCCCAACCTCGTCGCGCGACTGCGCGGCAACGGCACCAAGCGCCCCATCCTCATCATGGGCCACACCGACACGGTGAACATCGACCCGAAGAAATGGAAGCACGGCCCCTTCTCCGCCACGCGGGAGGACGGCTACATCTATGGCCGGGGCACGCTCGACGACAAAGACAACGTCACCGCCTCGCTCATGACGATTCTCCTGCTGAAGCGCGGCAAGGTCCCGCTCGACCGCGATGTGATCTTTCTCGCCGAGGCCAACGAGGAGGGCAACGCGGAGTTCGGCATCGACTTCATGGTGCGCGAACACCTCGCGGAGATTAACGCCGAGTTCTGTCTCGCCGAGGGCGGCAGCATCGTGCGCAGCGGCGGCAAGCCCCAATACGGCAGCATTCAGACGACGGAAAAAATTCCCAATCGCCTCCGCCTGATCGCGCGCGGTGTCGCGGGCCATGGCTCCGTCCCGCTCCGCTCCAACGCCGTCGTCCACCTCGCCAAGGCCATCGCCAACGTCGCCGACTGGCAGACGCCGATGCGCCTCAACGAAACGACGCGCGCCTTCTTCGATCGCCTCGCCACCATCAGCTCCGCCGAGGACGCCGCCCGCTATCGCTCCATTTTGAAAGGCGACGAGTCCGGCTCCGCGCAAGAATACCTCGCGGAAAAACAGCCGCGCTACCACTCCACCCTCCGCACCTCGATCTCGCCCAACATGATCAGCGGCGGCTACCGCGTGAACGTCATCCCCTCCGAGGTCGAGGCCACGCTCGATGTGCGTGCGCTGCCCGACGAGGACATGGATCGCTTCATCGGCGAGCTGACCAAAGTGATCAACGATCCCGCCATCACGATCGAGCGCGCGCCGGGGCACAGCCGTCCGGGCGCGCCACCGTCGAGCCTCGCCACCGAGGCATTCGAGGTGCTCGAAGCCGCGGTCAAGCGCCACTACGGCGTCATCACGCTCCCGACCATGAGCACGGGCGCGACCGACATGGCCTTCCTCCGCGCCGCCGGCATCCCCTGCTTCGGCATCGGCCCGATGATCGACATGGAGGACGCCGCCAAGGGCTTCGGCGCCCACAGCGATCAAGAACGCATTCTTGAGGAAGCGCTCTACAAATTCGTCCGCTTCAACCTCGACGTAGTCGTGCAGATCGCCGCGAAGA
>JANXSC010000637.1 GCA_025352845.1 Opitutaceae bacterium | reverse complement strand
CATCTTCTGGCAGGTCGCCGGTGTCGCAAGTATGGCGGCAACCGCGCACATGGAGGGGACAATCCTGTCCGCAACCGGGATCACCTTGGTGACTGGCGCATCGGTGAACGGCAGACTGTTGGCACAGACTGCGGTCACATTACAGATGAATGTCGTTAAAAAGCCTGAATAACCAAGGCCGCAAGGGGCGTTGCGGAGGCGTTCCTCGATCTCCTGTCTTTGATTTCGGGGTTCCTGCACCCACCAAAATTCAGTGGTGCTTGGAACCCCGCACAGGCGTTTTCACATCCGCGATTGCTTTGCCAACCGCCGACAGTGGATTATTCTTCTGCGGGGTTGCCGATTGAGTTGGTTTACCCGGGATCGTTTTTCCACAATTCTGGCCGTGGGGTTCTTATTTTACGCAGTCGGGCCACCAATCTAAAAAAGAACCTCCATGGTCACCCCAAACCCATTCGCCAGCACCCTTGTCGGCACCGCGGAGCCGACGGTTGATATCATTGACAACATCCTTGAGTCATCGACCGAGTATTCGATCATTCGCAAGGATCTTGACGGGAATATCCTCCTCTGGAGCGAGGGCGCGCGCCGGCTCTACGGTTACGAGCCCGAGGAAATCGTCGGCAAGCTTAATTCGATCATCCTGGACACGCCGGAGGACGTAGCGGAAGGCAAGCCGCGCAAGATAATGGACATCGCGTTGCGCGACGGCAAATGGGAAGGCACGCTCGCCCGCCTCTGCAAGGACGGCCGCCGGTTCACCGCGCGCGTCACGATCAAGCTGCGCCGCGATGCGGTGGGCACGCCCCTCGACTACCTCCTCATCTCAAAGGAAATCTCCGAAGGATCTTCCGAACCCGGTTTCCTCCTGCGCAAACCCCGCCCCGTTCCCTTCGCCGGCGCGGTCGAGGTCATCACCGAACGCCAGCGCAAAGAGGTTCTCCTCAAGACCGGCGCGTTGCAGAACGCCATTTTCAACAGCGCCAACTTCTCCAGCATCGCGACCGATGAGAGGGGCGTGATTCAAATCTTCAACGTCGGCGCCGAGCGTATGCTCGGCTACGCGGCCGCCGATGTGGTCAACAAGATCACGCCGGCCGATATTTCCGACCCGCAGGAGGTGATCGCGCGCGCCAAGGCCCTGAGCACCGAGCTGGCCACCACCATTACGCCGGGCTTCCAGGCCCTGGTGTTCAAGGCCTCGCGCGGGATCGAGGACATCTACGAACTGACCTACATCCGCCAGGACGGGACCTGCTTCCCCGCGGTCGTCTCGGTCACGGCCTTGCGCGACGATCAGGACGCGATCATCGGCTACCTGCTGATCGGCACCGATAACACCGCGCGCAAGCAGGCGGAAGACGACAAGACCAAACTCGATCAGCGCCTGCGCGACCAGCAGTTCTACACGCGCTCCCTCATTGAATCCAACATCGACGCGCTGATGACCACCGATCCGTCCGGCATCATCACCGACGTCAACAAACAGATGGAAGCGCTCACTGGCTGCACCCGCGATGAACTGATCGGAGCGCCCTTCAAGAGCTACTTCACTGATCCCGAGCGAGCCGAGGCGGCCATCAAGCTGGTGCTCAGCGAAAAAAAGGGCGCCAACTACGAGCTCACAGCCCGCGCCCGGGATGGCAAGGAAACCGTGGTCTCCTACAACGCCGCCACTTTCTACGATCGGGACCGGAAATTGCGGGGCGTGGTGGGCGTCGCCCGAGACGTCACCGAACTGAAACGTTTCGAGCGCTCGCTCCAAGAGGCCAGCCGGATGAAGAGCGAGTTTCTCGCCAGCATGTCGCACGAACTGCGCACCCCGCTCAATGGCATCATTGGTTTCGCCGAGTTTCTCATCGACGGTAAGCCGGGCACGCTCAACCCCAAGCAGACGGAATATCTGGGCGATATCCACAACAACGGCAAACATCTCCTGCAGCTCATCAACGACGTGCTCGACCTCTCCAAGGTCGAGGCCGGCAAGATGGAGTTTACGCCCGAGACATTCCCGCCGGCGCGCGCGATCGAAGAAGTTTGCGCCGTGGCGAAGGCCCTCGCGATGAAGAAACGCATCGAGATCAAACAGGTGATCTCGCCTCAGCTCACGTCCGTCACGATCGACCAGAAAAAATTCAAGCAGGTTCTCTACAATCTGCTCTCCAACGCCGTGAAGTTTACCGATGACGACGGCAGCGTGGAGATCAGTGCACTCCCGGGCCCCGACGACCAGTTCATCGTCGCCGTGCGCGACACGGGCATCGGCATCCGGCGGGACGATTTCCCGCGCCTGTTCCACGAGTTCGAGCAGCTCGATGCCGTCGCCGCGCGCAAATACGAAGGCACGGGCCTCGGACTCGCGCTGACGAAGAAGATTGTCGATTTTCAACAGGGCCGCATCTCCGTCGAGAGCGAGTTGGGCAAGGGCAGCACCTTCACGGTGATGCTGCCGCGGAACGGGAAGGCGGGTGCGTCATGAGCCAGGCCATGATTCTCGTGGTGGACGACAATCCCACGAACCTTAAGCTCCTTTCCGACGTGCTTGAGTTCGAGGGCTACCGGATCCTCAAGGCCGTGGATGCCGAGGAGGCGCAGGAAATGATCGCGCGCACGCTGCCGGATCTGATCCTGATGGACATCGCGCTACCGGGGATGGATGGCCTCACGCTCACCCGCCAGCTCAAGGCTGATCCCCGGACGAAGCACATCCGCATCGTCGCGCTTACGGCTTATGCGATGAAGGGCGACGATCAGAAAGCGCGGGACGCCGGCTGCGACGGTTACGTCACCAAACCCATAGACACACGAAAATTGCCCGGACTGGTCGCCGGTTTTCTCGCCTGTGCCGTCAGTCCCACCGAACGAAATCCGTCGTGAAAATCTTCATCGTCGAAGACGACCCCGTCAGCTTGAAGCTCGCGTGCGCCGTGCTGCAGTCGGGCGGCCACACGGTGATGTCCGCCATGTCGGCCGACCAGGCGATTCTCTCCCTCAAAGCAGGCAAGCCGGACGCCATCCTGCTTGATTTGCAACTGCCGGGCATCAATGGCCTGGCTGTCGCGCGCCAGTGCCGCGACGAACCCGCCACCCGTTATATTCCCATTATTGCGGTCACTGCTTTCTCGGACGACTACTTGCGGGCCGACGCTTTGGAGGCCGGCTGCGACGACTACCTCATCAAGCCGCTCAACACCCGCACGCTGTTGCAGCAGGTCGAAAACGTCGTGTTTGCGAAGGCGCAACAATTCCAAGGGAAGCCCCGCCCATGACAATCCTCGTGGTCGACGACATTGCCGGAAACCGAAAACTGCTGCGGGCCACCTTGGACGCCGAGGGTCATGGCACGCTGGAGGCGGCCGATGGGATCGAGGCGCTGCAAGTGCTGGCGCGCGAACCGGTGGACGCGATCATCTCCGACATCCTGATGCCGAACATGGACGGCTACCGCCTGTGCCACGAGGTGCGCCGGAACGACCGCCTCAAGCGGCTGCCGTTCATCATCTACACCGCGACCTATACGTCGCCCGCGGACAAGAAGCTCGCCGAAACCGTCGGCGCGGATCAATACGTGATGAAGCCCGCCCCCGTGCAGGCGTTACTCGTAGCGCTGGCGGAAGCAACGACCAAGGCCCGCACGCGGGGCCCGGCCTCGCCGTCCTTGCCGGACGAAACGACCGTGCTTCGGCAGTATAGCCAGACTCTGGTCAACAAGCTGGAAGAGAAGAATACCGACCTGCAGCAGGCGCTGGAGGTTGCGGAGCGCGCACACGACCGGATTCAAGAACTCAATCTCGATCTCGAGCGCCGCGTGCAGGTGCGGACTACAGAGCTGGAAACCGCGAATCGCGCGCTGAACCAAGCGCTCGCCGACGTTAAACAGCTCGCCAAGTTCCTCCCCATTTGTGCCTACTGCAAAAAAATCCGGGATGGCAAAAATTACTGGGAGCAGGTGGAAAGCTACATCAGCAAGCACACGGACAGCCGCTTCAGCCACGGTATTTGCCCAGAGTGTTATCAAACACACGTGGTGCCGATGATGGCGGAGCTGGAGTAGCCGAGGGCGCGGACCCCAGCCTCTGCGCTGCTCCCCCGAAAACCAGGCCAGATGCGATGTTAGTCTGCGGCCCTAAAAGGAGCCCAGATCATGAAAGGCAAACGACC
>JANXSC010000607.1 GCA_025352845.1 Opitutaceae bacterium | reverse complement strand
CCCGCGTCCTCGCGCACCTCCTCGCCCACGGCCTCGACCTGTCCCAGGACGAGGTGCGCACCGATCTGGGCCGCGAGTTCGACGGCGACACCGTCCACTACCGCCCCAACGGCTTCCACGGCAGCCTCGTCGCCACCGGCGCGCGCCACCGCTTCAATCCGCCCGCCCGCCCCAACGCCAACGCCGACGTCGAGAGCAGCCACGCCACCATCGAACCCGAGTGCTTCGACCTGGAGGACTTCGCCGGCCCGGCGCACTTCCTCGCCGCCATGACCACCGACCAGCACTGCTTCAACTTCGCCCGCAAGCACCGCTCCCGCGGCGACCGCACCCCGGCCGCACTCCTCGCCCAACGCGCCCCGCACCTCAGCCCCAAAATTCTCCTGCTCCCTCCGGTGATCCTCGACCTCACGGTGGGTCAGGATCTGTCTGCACCTCCCGGATTTCGCCGCAAGGATCGCGGGGGCATCTCTTTGTTTTCGCGAACGCGAGCCGGTTGGAGCGGCGGCTTGCCAGGCCGCCGGGTAGGGCGGTTGGAAGGTCGCCCTACCATCAGGCAATAAAAGAAAATGAGATGGCCCGATGGCGCTGCACGCTTGCGGCGGTAATCTCGGTTGCGGCACCTGCCGGCCAACCGGAAGGATCAATTCTCCTCGTCTGCCGGGCGCTCAAGCTCGTCGCGGCATTCCGCGATCACGCGGAGCCACACTTCGCGGAGATCGAAGAAACGGGGCAGCGCCTGTTCGCGCCAGGCGTGCACGTGGGGCTTCTGGGCGAGCGTGTCGGCGTTCAGCAGCGCGAGTGAACTGTTGAGGACGCTCATCGCCCGCTTGAAAAGACTGACGGCCATCGCGTAATCGCCGAAGTCGAGGGCGTGAATCGCCTGCGCGGCCTGTTCCTCGCCCCGGTGCATTGAACTGAGCAGGGCCATGGCGAGCGGTTGCGGCACTTTCGCGGCATCGCCCGAGAGTGCGCCCCACGAACGGGCGAGGCTCAGGTAAATCGCCTTGGTCGAAATGTAGACGGGGTTCTTGTGCAGCGTGTAAACGTCGTCCGGATCGTCGTCGTCGTCGGAATCGTCCGTGCCGTCGTCTTCCTCCCAGACTTCGGTGCCCCATTCCATTTTCTCCGCGACGGTGTCGATGCGTTCGGCGTCCGAGGCGCACGCCTCGTAGAAACTCAGGTAACGCTGGATGACCGCATCCTGCTCGCGGAGGTAGCGCTCCCAATCGAATTCGTTCCAGGCGAGATCGCCGCGATCTTCCCACTGGTTCTCCGCGCTGCCGTCCGCGTTTGAGTTGCTCATCGGTTGAGCGCAAAGTGATGGTGCGGCGTCGGGGAAGGCAAATTATTTTCCGCCGGCAGAAACGCGCGTTTTGCGGGTTGAACGCCGCGCGCGCGCGACCTACGTTCCGCCGCTCCATGGCAGACGTGCACCACGAAACCGTTTTTTTCACCGGCCATGTGCAGGGCGTGGGCTTCCGCTATGCGGCGCTGCAGGCCGCGCGCGAGTTCGAGGTCGCCGGGAGCGTGAGCAATCTCGCCGATGGCCGCGTGCTGCTCGAGGCCGAGGGCGGCGCGCCGGAGGTCGCGGCGTTTGTCGCCGCCGTGGAGGAAAAGATGCACGGCTACGTGCGCAAGGTGGAGCGCAGCGGCGGGCGGCGGGACGCGCAGTTCGCCGGCTTCGTGATCAAGTAGCTCGATGTCCGCGAACGTGTCTTCCAAACTTTCGGCGGCGGTGCCTGCGGTCGAAATCCGCGGGCTCGTGAAGGATTTTTCCTCGGGCTTGCGCGGATTGAAACTGCGTGCCGTCGATCATCTTACTTTGCGCGTCGAGGCGGGGCAGGTTTACGGGCTGCTCGGCCCGAACGGCTCGGGCAAGAGCACCACGATCAAGGCGCTGCTCGGGCTCCTCGAACCGACGGCGGGCGAGTGCGCGATCTTCGGCGTGCCAAGCGGGCGCGTCGAGGCGCGGCGCGAGGTCGGCTACCTGCCGGAGTCGCCGTATTTCTACCGGCACCTTTCCGGGCGCGAGCTGGTGCGATTCTATGCGCGGATGTGCGGCATGGGCGGCGCGACGTTGGAATCGCGAATCGATGAAGTGCTGGCGCTCGTGGGCCTCACGGCCGCCGCCGATCGGCGCGTGGGCACCTACTCGAAGGGCATGCTCCAGCGCATCGGGCTCGCGCAGGCGCTCGTGCATGATCCGCGGTTGCTGATTCTCGACGAGCCGACGGCGGGCGTCGATCCCTTGGGCACGGCGGCGATCACGGAACTGATTTTACAGCTCAAGGCGCGGGGAAAAACCGTGCTGATCACGTCGCATCTCCTCGGCCAGATCGAGGATGTCTGCGATCGCGTGGCGATCCTCGATCGGGGGAAACTGATTTTGGAAGGGGCCGTGTCCGACCTGGTCGGCCGCGCCGACCGGCAGGCGCTGGTCGTTGAGGCGCTGCCGGAGAACGAGCTGGCGGAGCTGCGCGCGTGGCTCGCGGCGCGCGGACGGAAACTCGAAACCGTCGAGACGCCGCGCACGCGGCTCGATCGAATTTTTCTGGAGCGCGTGGGGAAAAAGGACGCATGAACACCGTGCCGTTTTCGTTGCGCCGGGCGCTCCTGATTGCGCAGAACACGCTGTTGGAGGCGGCGCGCCAGAAGCTCCTGCTGTTTTTCCTGCTGCTCGCGCTCGGGCTCGTGGTCGGAGCGCGGTGGCTGCGCGACTTCAGCTTCGGTGCGCCGGAGTTGAAGTTTCTTGCGGACTGCGGCTTTGGCGCGATGGCGTTTTTCGGCGCGGCGCTCGCCATCGCGGCGACGGCGCAGCTTTTTTTCAGCGAAATTGAGAACCGCACCGCGCTGACGCTGCTGGCGAAGCCGGTGTGGCGCGCGGAATTTATCCTTGGGAAATTTCTCGGCGTCGTGGCGGTCGCGGCATTTTTCTGCGCGCTGCTCACGCTGCTGCTCATGGCGGTGCTGCGCTGGCGCGAGGGCGAATTGATGCGGGAGTTTCCCGAGGCCTTTGCGCAGGGCGGCGTGGTGAGCTACGGGATGGTCGCGCTCGGCGGGCTGCTGCAATGGCTGAAGCTCGCGGTGCTCGTCGCGCTCTCGCTGCTGGTCGCGAGCTTTGCGCAGACGCAGCTCTTCACCATCGTGACCGGATTTTTCGTCTTCGTGATCTGCCACCTGCAATACCTCGCGCAGGATGCCTACACGCGCGCCGGCTCATGGTTCGCGCAAAATGTCGGGGGCGGACTCGCGTCGGTGTTTCCCAATTTCCAACTTTTCGCGCTCGCCGATTCGCTCAATGCCGCTGATGCGCCGCCGACGGCGCATGTCGTGCGCGTGGCGCTTTACGCGGCGGGCTACTGCGCGGTGGCGTGCGCGCTGGCGGTCTATTGTTTTCGCAAACGCGAGATATGAGGGCCGGCCTGCGCACCACCGTGTTCGTGATCGCGAGCCTCGCGGTGGCGGGCATGCTGTTGAATCGCGTCGCCGCGCCGGCGTGGTCGGCCGCGCGCGAGAAACAGCCGGCGCTCAAGCTCGACTCGTCGATGACGGCGGCGGGGCAGGGCGTGACGCTCGCGCTGCTCGGCGGCTTTCGCGCGCTGGTGGCGGACGCGGCCTGGATGCGGATGTTTGCGCGCTGGGAGGCGCGCGATTTGCCCGGCGTGGAGACGCTGATTCACGTCGTCTCCGCGATCGATCCGCGGCCGGCGTATTTTTGGATGAACGGCGCGCGCATCGTCGCCTACGATCTCCCGGTTTGGCGCATCGAGGCGGCGGGCGGCTTCGAGGCCGTCACGAAACCGGTGCAGGAGCGCATCCGACGCGAGCAGGCGCAGCAGGCGCTGCGGCACATCGAGGCGGCGATGGCGTTTCACCCGGCGAGCGCCGATCTGTGGATTGAGCGCGGGAGCATCGAGCTGAACAAACTCGGCGATCTCGCGGCGGCGGCAGAGAGTTTCCGGCGCGCGTGGGAGCAGCCGCACGCGCCCTTTTACGCGGCGCGCCTGCACGGCGAGCTGTTGCGGCGGCAGGGAAAAAAAACGGAGGCCCTCGCGTGGCTGATTCAACTGCACCCGCTCCAACCGCCCGATCCGGAGGAACCGAAGGCGGATGTGGTGCTCGCGCGGATCCGCGCGCTGGAGCGGGACCTGGGCGTGCCGCCGGCGCGGGCGTTTCAGCCGGCGCGATGAAGATTGCGCGGGCGGGGAGGGGCGGTTTGATCACGGTAGTTTTCCGGTGGCCTGCGTCGCGCCGGTTTTGCCGATGACTGTTTCCCTTCCGTTTCTCCTCGGAGTGCTCGTGCTGCTCTGGTTTCCCCGGCTGTGGCTGCGGCGCGGGCTGGCCCGGCTGCGGCCGCGCCGGCGCAAGTCCGGAAAAAATCCGCTCATCACCGAGCCGTGGCGCGACCGCGAGCCCGGCGATCCGCAGATCAACTTCCGCGTCGAGTTCACCAAGGGCGTCAACTACCTCGACCTGTTCCGCGCGGGCTTCGGCGGCTGGCTGCTGTGGGGCGGCTGGGGACTGCCGCCGGCGATCACGGTGGCGGCGGAGGGAGCGCCGCCGTGGATGACCGGTGCGGCGCTCGCGGTGCGCGGGCTCGTGCTGCTCGCGGGACTTTTGGTCCAGACGGTGCGTCCGGAAAAGGAACGGCTGTCATTCTTCCCGCCGATTTTCTACCTCGCCGGCCTCTCGATCGCGCTCTGCGATTTTCAGGGCGCGGCGTTCGCCTTCGCGCTGATCTGGGCGGTGAATCCCTCGCTGCCCAACGCCCGTGGATTTCTTTCCGTCTATGCGGTGCTCATGATTCTGTTTGGCCGGTTCTTTGGCGGGGCCGGGATGCAGTCGCTGTTGCTGGCCGCGGGGCTGACGTTTCTACCCGTGCTGCTAAGCCTGCTGGCGAACCGGCCGCTCACGGTGTTCGCGCGGCGGACGCATCACACGGGAGCGCGCCCGTGAAGGAAAGTCCGGCGCAAATCTGGCTCGGTGCGCTGCGCCCGCGCACGCTGCCGGCCGCGATCGCGCCGGTGCTGACGGGCTCGGCGCTCGCCTGCCACGACGGTGCGTTCGATCTCGCGGCGGCGGCGCTGTGCCTCGGCTTTGCGCTGCTCGTGCAGATTGGGACGAACTTTGCGAACGACTACTATGACTTCATCCGCGGGGCCGACACCGCCGCGCGCGTGGGCCCGCGGCGCGCCGTGGCGGCGGGACTCGTCGCGCCGGCCACGATGAAGCGCGCGATGCTTGGGGTGTTCGTGGCGGCGTTTGCGGTCGGGCTCGTATTGCTGACTTGGGGTGGGCCGTGGCTGCTGGTGATCGGCGTGGCGAGCATCGCGAGCGGCTACGCCTATACGGGCGGGCCGTGGCCGCTCGCTTACCTCGGGCTCGGCGATGTGTTCGTGTTTGTGTTCTTCGGGCTCGTGGCCGTGGGCGGCACCTATTTCGTGCAGGCCGGAAGAATCACGATTGAAACCGTGCTCGCGGGCGTGCCGATGGGCTTGCTCGCGGCGAATATTCTCGTCGTGAACAATTATCGCGACGTCGAGACCGATGCGGCGGCGAACAAGCGCACGCTCGTCGTGCGGTGGGGCCGCCGCGCGGCGCGGGCGCAGTTCATCCTCTCGCTCGCCGTCGCGTTTGCGGTGCCAGCGGTGTTTCTCCTGCGTGGCCACCGCGCGTGGGTGCTGTTGCCGTTGGCGCTGCTGCCGCTGGCGTGGTCGCACGCGCGGAGATTGCGTGCCGATCACAGCGCAGGCGATCTCATCGCCTTGCTCGGCGATACCGGGAAACTGCTTGCGCTTTATGCGCTGCTGTTTGCCGCCGGCTTGGTCTTGTAGGGCCTCAGCTGGCTGAGGCCGCGGCGCGAGCAAGCTCGCGCCCTACGCAATCAGCCGATGTGCGCGGCGCTTCATTCGTAGGTCAGCGCGCTTGCGAGCGCGGGTTGGGGCGCGCGCAAGCGCGCTGGCCTACGAGCGGAAAAAAATGCTGCCTCTCAGCGCCGCGCGCCGCGTCCGCTACCGCAGCAGGCCGAAGCCGCGCGCCAGGGCATAGGCCATCAGTTTCGGGGTGCTCGGCAGTTCGAGCCGGCGCAGAATCTAGCTGCGGTGGTGCTTCACCGTCGCTTCGGCGCAGCCCATGCGCGCCGAGATTTCGTCGTTGGTGAAGCCGTCCACGATCAGCGGGAGGATTTTTTGCTCCAGGCCGGTGAGCCGCTTGGCCACGGCGCGGGGATCGCGCCGCCACGCCAGCTTGGCGACCACGTAGGCGGGCGAGAACCAGGTCAGGCCCCGCCCGAGGGCCGCCAGCGCGAGCGGCACCGTTACGAGATTGTCGCAGCCCTTGGCGAGAAATCCCGCCACCCGCAGCCGCTCGCACCGGGCGACGACATATTCGCAGACGTGCGAGGAGACGACGAGCACCCGCGGTGCGGGCCGCAGGTCGCTCGTGGCCTCGACGATGGAGAAGCCGTCTCCCTCCCCGGGCAGCCCGATGTCGAGGATGAGCAATTCCGCCCGGTGCTCGCGCACGAGCGCGATGCCCGTCGCGGCGTCATCCGCCGTGCCGACGACCGAGTAGCCGCAGTCGCGCTCGCAGAGCTTGCGCAGCACGTCGCGATAGATCGCGTGATCTTCGACAATGACGACTTTCATCGGCGGGCGTGAAACGGGGGAAGGCGGCGCAGGGGGAGGCGGCGCAGGGGGAGGCCGCGTATCGTGAGGTCCGATGCGCGTGGCGCAAGCGCGATCGCCGGGGCGGGCGATGGGCGGAGTGCATCTGGTTTCTGGCAACGCCTGCGGGGCTGGCCGTAGTGCGGTCAGCCTGACCGCGTTTTGCCGATCAACACGGGCAGGCTGCCCGTGCTACGGCGCGGCGCGGCCTCCGCCGGGGGGCGGGGCGCGATAGTTTCCGCGTCATAATCTACATCAAAAGGTGTAGATGCCGGGCTTTCCCCCGCCGGCGGAAGTGCGCAATTCATCAGGCACTCCAAAACTTGCCGCGCAAATCCGCCCCCGGTTGCGCCGAGTTCCCCTGTTCGCCCCCTCGTCGTTCGAGCCCCTTTCCCCCATGAAAATCCTGTGCCGGCCTCACGCTGTTTCGTTTTTTTTCACTCTATCGATCGGGTTGTTCGCGGCGGCGCCGGTTGAGCGCGCCGCCTCCACCCTCGCGCCGCTCGCTCCGTCGCTCCCGGCCCTTGCCGCCGACAGCAACCCCGCGGACGCTTCCGCCTCGTTTGATCTCCCGCGCATCAAGGCCGCGGGAAAAGGCGGCGGCGGCGATTTCGTCGCGCGCGGCCGGGCGACCGTGCATGAGCTTTCACCCAACGGCCGCGCCACGGCCCGACCCGGCGCGGACCCGAAGGTGAAATACCTCGCGATCGATGGCGGCACGGGTTGGGCGACGACGATTCGCGGCGGTGCCAAGGACACGACCTTCGTTTCCTTCTTCCTCCTGGCCTCAGCCGGGACCGCGATCGATGTGGCGGGCGCGAAGATCCTGGTCCGCGCCGGCACGGCGCCCAACACAGTGCAAATGCAAATCGGGCGCCCGGGTGCGACTGGCATGCAGTGGCGGAATTTCGGCGGCCCGGTGCGGTCGGAGCGTTATCGGGGTGCCGATCTCGCCGCGCTGCCGGTGCTGACGCTGCGCCTCGATGGGGCCGCTGGCATCTGGGATCTCTTCGTCGGCGGGCGCCTGGGTGCGGCCGATCTGCCCTTGCGCGCGCTCCCGCGCGATGCGTCGCGGGAGTTCCAGATCCACGCCGGCGCCGGGGGCGCGTGGGTGTGCGGCGTGATTAGTAGCGACGACAATCCCCTCTTTGCCGACGAGAATCGCAACGGCATCGAGGATGGCTTCGAGCGGCAGCACAACACCGGCCAGCTCCTCACGCTGCCAGGCCGCGCCCGCACCCTGCTCGCCCAGAGTTCACAGCAGGATCAGCAGGAGCGCAAAGTGACGACCCAAGCTTGGGCGGTAAGGCGCCCGCGGCCGGATGGCGCCCCGGCGACGCCCCCGGGCAAGAAGAAATAGTCGGCGCGCCCCCAATCGGACCTCCTCCACCGCTCCTCCATCGCACGGCGCCCCTCCCGATGAATTTCTTCTCTCACCCCCGCTCCCGCCCCGCCGCCGGAAAACTCCAAGCCCGCCTCGGCTGGCGGTGGGCACTCGGCCTCCTCGGCCTCGCCGCCGCCCGGTTGGCCGCGGCGATTTGGGTGCCGACACACAATGAGACCGTCACCGGCACGGGCTGGTATCCCTCGTGGGTCGAGGGGCATCTGGAGCCGCGACTGGTCCCGGCGCACTTCGAGAATCAGGTCATCGCGGGCGAGTGGGTGGACCAGTGGGTCGCGGGGCACACTGAGAGCGGGTGGGTTGCGGCCTACACGGAAACGCATTGGGTCGAGGGCCGTTGGGAGAGCGGGTGGGTGGACGGCCACTCGGAAAGCCAGTGGACCGACGGCCACTGGGAGGACCAATGGCACGACGGCTACACGGATGACGACGGCAATTGGGTCGAAGGCTATTCCGAGACGGTCTGGATCGATGGCTATTGGTCGGATGTCTGGATCGAGGGCTATTGGGAAGACCGGTGGATTGACGGAGTCTGGGAGACGACGGAGGTGGCGGGCCATTTTGAGGACCAGTGGGTGGAGGGTTACATGGACTCTGCCTGGGTGGCCGAGCACACCGAGCCCGTGTGGGTGGGAGATGCT
>JANXSC010000573.1 GCA_025352845.1 Opitutaceae bacterium | reverse complement strand
ATCGTGCAGGTGCCGGAGTTGAAGACGCGCACCGGCCGGCCGCCGCAGTGTTCCGAGAGTTTCGCCTCCAGCGCCTTCACGTTGGGCCCGGAGGTAATCCAGCCGGAGCGCAGGACCTCGGCGACGCCGGCGATGGTCTCGTCGTCGATGGTCGGGCGCGTGAGCGGCAGGAAGGGCGCGGACATGTCAGGGCTGGTTGCTGAAGAGACAGTGGTCGGGTGATTCGGCGAGCAAGTGATAACGGAACGCGGGATCGGCGAACAGTTTTCCGTTCACGTCTTTCTTGCGCGCCACGGCGAAGATGCGGCCCGGCTGCGCCCACAGCTCGCGGAATTTTGGTTCTTCAAAAAAACGCCCGCTCGCCCGAGCGGCGGCATCCTCCTCCAGCTCGAGCTCGCCCTTGTAGGCCACCACATCGACGAGCCGCGCCGCATAAAAGGTGAAGTCGTGGAAAAATTCGCGGTAGTGCAGCACGCGATCGCCGGGGCGGGCGCGCTCATTGACGACGGCCGCGAGCGACTTCGTGCCGGGCTTGTTGATGTCGGGCGCGGCGAATTGCAGCGCGGCAAAGAACAGCGCCATGGTTATCGCGACTCCCCCTATCGCCGGGCGTGCGCCGCGCATGCGCGCGAGCCACGGCGCGAGCACGCCACCGACGAGCAGGATCACGGCCATGACCACCGCCGGCGCACGCAACGCGGCCGCCTGATCGAGATCCCTGATGATCAGGCCCGGCTTGAAGACCGCGGCCAGCAACGCCGCCGCGAGCAGGCCGTTGATGAAAGTAAACGCGTTCAGCCCGCCGCGGAGCCCATTCGGCAAGCTCAGGGCCCCGAGCCTGCCGAGTGGTCTGGCCACAGATTTTTCTGCGAGCACCGGCGCCAGCCACGCGCCGATCAGCACCGCGAGTGCCGGAAAGATCGGCAGGATGTAGGGCGGCAGTTTCGAGCTCGAAACCGAGAAAAAGAAAAAAACAAACGCCACCCACGTGACGAGAAACCACGCGTCGGCATTTTCCTTTCGCCGCGACCAACCGCCGCGCAAAGCCTCGCGCACCGCCGGCCACAGAAATCCCGTCCACGGAATCATCCCCCCGAGCACAATCCACACGAAGTAGTGCACCGGGCCGGGCCGTGAGGCGGCCGAGGTGAGGAAGCGCTCGAAGTGTTCGAAAACAAAATAGCGGTGCACCCACGTCTCGTTGTGCAGCGCGGCGAGCACGTGCCATGGCACCGCGAGCGCGAGAAACAGCAATGCGCCCGTTGGCAGATAAAACGGACGGAGCCGCCGCCACTGGTTGAAAGCCAACAACCACAAAAACATCACCGCACCCGTGACGAGAAAGCCGATGAGTCCCTTCGCCAGCGTCGCGAGCGCCATACTACCATAGAGCGCATAAAAGAGTCCGCGCCGCGTCGCACCCGCGGGCTCGCGCACGCCGAGCAGAAACGCGAACAGCGCCTGTGCCATCAGCACCGACACCGCGGTGTCCAACAGCGGAATATGCCCGACCACGAACCAGAGCAGCGACGTGCCGAGCACAATAGCGGCGAGCAGGCCCGCCTCGCGGCCATGCAGCCGGCGACCAGCCGCGTAGGTGATGAGCACGCCCCACAGCGCGAAGAGCACGGGCACCGCGCGCACCGCCCACTCGTTCTGCCCGAAAATTTTCTCCATCACCGCCGTCGCCCAATAGACCAGCGGTGGCTTCTCGAAATAATTCACGCCGTTGAGCCGTGGCGTCACCCAATCGCCGGTCGCGAGCATCTCGCGCGGGATCTCGGCGTAGCGGCCTTCGTCGGGATTCGAGAGCGGGTAGCTGCCGAGCCGGAAAAAATAAAGCGCGCCGAAGGCGAGGAGCAGAAGCAGCGCGTCGCGCCATGGCGGCGGTGGCGTGCGGTCGGGAAAGAGATGGGGCATGGGTTCGCTCATTCGCCGGCTTTGGGAGGCGACGCGCCGGTTTGGGCCCGGCCCGCAAAGTCCGCCTGTTCTTCAAGCGTGAGCCTGCGGTAAAGTTGATTTCGGTAAAGGTAGCTCGCCGTCTGGTAGTAAGCGATGGTCGTCGCGGTGAGCGTGGCCGGCCGCTCCGTCAGCGCAAACGTGTCGTCGGCGCAGTTGTATTCCGCGGATTTTCTCACGGGCATGAGCATGCTTAGCATCCCCGGCCCATACAGTCCGAGCTTTTGGTAGTTACCGATGAGAGCGCGCCCGTCGCGGTCGGCCGTGCGCACATCCCAGCCGAAGAACCGGCTCGCGTAGCTCCAGTTGAGCAGCCCGAGCAGCGTCGGCGCGTAGTCCACCTGGCTCATCAGTTGTTTCACCGTGCCCGGCGCGATGTGCCCGCCGGGCGAAAAGATGATCAGCGGGATGTGATAGCTCGGCACCGGCAGCGCGGTCTTGCGCGCGACCGACGCGCAATGATCCGCCACGATCACGAAGACGGTGTCGCGGAACCACGGCTTCGCCTCGGCGTCGCGCAGGAATTTCCCGATCGCGTAGTCGGTGTATTTCACGGCGCCGGCGCGGCCCGAGATTTTCGATGGCAAATCGATCCGGCCCTCGGGGTAGGTGAAGGGCCGGTGGTTCGAGGTCGTCATCACGAAGTGGTGGAATTTTTTCCCCGCCGCGTGCGCCGCATCCGCCTCGCGGATCGTCCAGCGGTAGAGATCCTCGTCGCACGCGCCCCAGGCGTTGGCAAACGTGATGTCGCTCCCGGCGACCGACGCGCGATCGACGACGCGATAGCCGTTGTTGCCAAAAAAATAGTTCATGTTGTCGAAGTAGCCGTAGCCCCCGTAGATGAACGCCGTGTCGTAACTGCGGCTCTGAAAGACCGAGCCGAGCGTGAAGAGGTTCTCGTTGCGCGGCCGCTTCACGAGCGAGCGGCCGGGGGTCGGTGGGATCGCCAGCGTGAGCGCCTCCATCCCGCGGTCGGTGCGCGTGCCAGTGGCGTAGAAGCGCTCGAAGACCAGGCTCTTCCTCGCGATCTCCTCCATGTTGGGCATGAGATGCGAGGCACGGTTGAAGATGCTGAGAAAATCTGCGCTCAGGCTCTCCACCGTGATCTGGATCACGTTCGGCTGCTGCTCGGTGCCGGCGGCGCGCACGAAGCGCAGCGTGTCGCGCACATCGGGCGCGATCGGCTCCGCGTGATCGCGCGCAAGTTCGGCGTGCAGGCGCCGGAACGCCTCGTCCACCGGCAGCGTCGGGTAGAACTGAGCGTAATCGAGCTCGTTGTTGCGAAACGCCGCGAAGAGCGACCACAGGCCGTCCTTCGCAAGCTCGCGGTGGTAGTTGTTGGTGAAGCCGGGAATCTGCTCCGCATCGAGCGCCACGCCGACAATCGTCGCCACCGCCAGCCACGCGCCGCCCACGATCGCGCGCCGGCGCAGCGGCTCGGGTTCCGCCGCGAACCAAGCCTGCAACAGCCCCGCGCGCCAGCCGAGCCACGCCACCGCGAGCGTGCCTCCGAGGATGCCCGCGAAGATCAGCGGCATCGGGTAGCTCTCGCGGATGTTGCCGACGACTTCCTTGGTATAGACGAGGTAGTCCACCGCGATGAAGTTGAACCGCACGCTGAACTCATCCCAAAACAGCCACTCCGCCACCGCCCCGAAAATCAGCAGGGCAATGGCGGAGCAAAAAAACGCGCCCGCCAGCCCGCGCGCCCAGCGGCGTTGGAAAAAATTCGCCGGCAAAACCGCAAGGAGCACGACCAGCGGGGCCGCGAACAGAACGGCCGCGCCCAGATCGAAGAGCAACCCGACGGCGAAGGCCGCGACCATGCTCAGGTCAAACGCCACGGACGAGGCCGATTTCACCAGCAGCAGCCCGCGCGTGAGCCCCGCCACCGCGACGAAGAGGGCGAGGAACAACCACACCGCGCCGTGCCGCCGGGCGAGCGCACGGCGAAACCAGGAGGAAGTGGGAGGAGTCATGGTGGGGCCCGTGCGCGAGAGGGGGACGCGGCCGCCCGACTCCCGTGCAACGGACCACCGTCATTGATCCGGGAGCGGGCGGGCCGCCACTTTTTTCGTGCAGTCGCCCGCGCTTCGCCGCCAATGTGCCGGCCCATGCCGGCGGCAAAAAATTTCACGTTCATCTGCGGCGCGGACGACTTCCTCGTCGGCCGACTGGGCAAGGAACGTTTCGAGGCGCTGGCCGCCGCAATCACCGACGAGTTTGCCCGCGAGACGATCAACGGCTTCGCCGCCAATGTCGGCGAGGTGGGGAGCGCTGTGAACCGTTTCCGCGACGCCGTGCAGACGATCTCGATGTTTGGCGGCCAACGTGTCGTGTGGCTGAAGGACGTGAACTTTCTCGCCGATACCGTGACCGGCCGCGCCGAGAGCACGCTCAAGCTCGTCGAGGATCTCCAGCAGATCCTCGAAGGCGTGAACCCCGCCGAGACGGCCGTCCTCATCACCGCCGCGCCGGTGGACCGGCGGCGCTCGTTTCCCAAATGGGCCGAGAAAAACGCGGACTTCTCGCTCGTGGGCGGTGACAGTGACAACGCTGGCGAGGCGCTCGTGGGCGTCGCGCTCGCCGAGGCCAAGTCGCTCGGCGCCCGATTCGCACCCAATGCGCTTGAGCTGATGCTCGTCAAGGTCGGCGCGAACACGCGACTCATCGTCGAGGAGACGCGGAAGCTCGCGACCTATGTGGACGACCCCGCGTCGACGGCAGGCGGGGCCGTGATCGAGGAAGCGCACGTCGCCGAGCTCACGCCGAACGTGGCCGAGGGCGATTTCTTCGAGGCGGCGGAGGCGTTTTTCAGCGGCAATCTTCAGTGGACGCTCGCCGCGCTGCACCGGCATTTCTTCAGCGGTGGCGACGCGCGTCCCGTGATCAGCGCGCTGCAAAACCGCAACCGCATTTTGCTTCAAGTGCGCGCGCTCGTTGATGCCGGCGACGTGCGCATCGGCCCGCGTGGCCTCGACGGTTTTCCCAAGGCGCAGGCCGCGCACAGCGCGAAGTTCATCGGCGCGACCGAGAAGAGTTCGTTCAACCTCTTCACGCAAAATCCGTGGTATCTCGGCAAGCTCGCCGGCAGCGCGAAGCTTCCCACCCTGCGCCGCCTGATCGACAACCAGCAGGAACTGATCGCCGCCTTCGAGGAAATCATCCGCCGCCCCGACGAGCAGGAGGAAGTCCTGCGCGAAGTCGCAGTGCGGTGTCTGGCGGCGTGACTCAGTTGTGACTATCAGGTTGCCTCACCAATTTACCGCGGGCAGCGTGACCCGACTTACACCGGAACTTCGTTCTCATGCCTACAACCCTTGAAAAACTGAATTCCACGCCGCTTCAGTTGAAGCAACTCGATCTCGATCCGAAGAATCCTCGTTTGCGTGAAGCCAGTGTAGCTGAGACCGCAGATCAAATTACCATCGGGGAAGCCCTATGGAAGGAACTCAACGCGGACGAGATCGTCATGTCCATCATCGCGGCGGACGGGTTTTTCCCGCACGAACCACTGATGGTCGAGCCCGCCAGTGCGGGAAGATACACGGTGATCGAAGGTAATCGTCGCCTGCTTGCCGTAAAAGTTATTGTCGATTCCTCCTTCAGAAAAGCCGTCGGTGCCTCGGGGTTTGAGGAATTTGAACACGTCACTCCCGAACTGATCGCAAAGTTACAGGAACTGCCCTGCATCGTAACCACGAGAAAAGCTCTGTGGCAGTTTGTCGGATTCAAGCACGTCAACGGCGCGAAACCTTGGAGCGCGATCAGCAAGGCCGAGTTCATTGCCGATGTGCATGAAAAACGAGCAGTCAGCCTCCAGGATATCGCCCGACAGATCGGAGATCGCCACGATACCGTCCAGCGCCTTTACCAAGGTTGGCGCGTGCTTCAGCAGGCCGAGCAGGCGCGGAAATTCGACGCCGCAAACCGGTTCTCCAAACGCTTCTCCTTTTCGCATCTCTACACGATTTTGGAATACCCCAATTCGCGCGAATTTTTGGGGCTTTCGGCAAAATCTGATTACGAAAACCGCAGTCCCGTTCCCAAGGCGCGCCTGCGAGAACTTGGTGATTTGTGTCTCTGGCTATTTGGCCAAACGAAGCCCGAACCGATCAAGCCCCTCATCAGGAGTCAGAACCCGGATCTGCGGGATTTGGAAACTGCCTTGGGAAAGGAATCCGGCGTCAAAGCGCTTCGTGCCGGTTTAACTTTGCAGGTCGCGCGCGACGCCAGCTTGGGCAACAAGCGACTCTTCGACGATGCCTTGGCCCAATCACTCTCAAACTTGAAGAACGCCAACGCCGTGTGTGCCATCGGAGCCAAAGGGGACCGCAGTGAGCAAGACGCGGCCCAACAGGCGGTCGGACTGGCTGTCGCCATCCTTGAAGAAATTGAGCGGAAAATAAAGGGTGGTCCCCGCCGCGGTGCCGTCGGTTGAGACGATGGCCACCTTCCGCCACTATACGCCCCGGCTAAGCGACGATACCGAAACGCTAGCCGATTGGATGGAACTTGAGGCAATCCGTTCGGAGAACGGCACGGCCAGCCTGCGAGAACTAGCTCAAACGCTCCACATCGCGGGAAACGCCGAAGCACTCGACGAGGCCGGTGACGAGACCGATGAGGTCAATGTTGAGCCACGCGACTACATCGACCAGTTGGACCGCGTGATGGACGCCCTTCAGTGGCGCGAGTCCGCCTGCGGCGAGGAAACCTATCCTTACGTGGTCAACAAGGTTGGCACGTCCGTGACGCTTCGTGCCGGATGGAAATCGTCGGTCTATGTCTTCCAGCGGCTATTGTGCGGGTATTCGGGCGAATCCAGTTTGGCCACACGTGCGGGCCGCCTCTACAACGCCCGACTATTCGAGAGATTGTCCGTGGAAAGCGCCGGCAGATACCTTGGCGAGAAAGCAAAGACCTTCCACTTTGCCTTTCCCCGGCCCGACAAAAGTAATTTTCAGCGCGCGTTGGCCGCTCTTGTCTCCGCGACTGGCGGCCAACCATTAACCCGCATCATTTCGCGGGCGGAGAAAGACGATGGTCTCGACGTGTTCGCATGGCGCCCGTTTCCCGACAACCGCAGCAACTACGTTTGCCTGTTCGGCCAATGTGCCGGAGGTGCCAATTGGGATAGCAAAGCTCCTCAACCGCTCGCCTTTCTCGGTAAATGGATCGGCTTCGATACGGGAGCGGTGCTGGGCTCTCTCTTCATGCCGCGCATGATGGCTGAGGCCGATTTTGTGGGACTGAGCAAAGTGACGCTGGTTTTCGATCGCTGCCGTATTGCAGCCCTGATCCCAAATTTCGCATCCCTCGGGCCGAAACAGAAGGATTACTCGGCTTGGATGGACTCTGCTTTGATCGATTGTGGCGCCCGCGCCATCTGCTAAAAATTACCATGAGCGCGCCCCGCTACCAAACACCTTTGCGTTACCCGGGCGGAAAGCAGCGTCTGGCGAATTTTTTCGAGGAACTGCTGAAAGCAAACCCGTTGACCGGAGGCGACTACGCGGAGCCCTATGCCGGTGGAGCCGGAATTGCGCTCGAACTCCTGCGAAAGAATGCCGTCGCCAGAGTTCACCTTAACGACGCCAGTCGTGCGATTTTCGCGTTCTGGGACAGTGTGCTTAACCACACGGAGTCACTTGTTGACCTGATTCAGAACGCGACTCTTTCGATCAAAGAGTGGCGCATGCAACGGGAGATTTTGCGGCGCGAATCGGAATTTGATCTCCTGTCTGTGGGTTTTGCCTTCTTCTATCTCAACCGATGCAATCGCTCTGGCATACCCAATGGCGGAGTAATTGGGGGACTACGGCAGACCGGGAAATGGAAGATCGACGCAAGGTTCAACAAGTCCGAGCTCGTCCGGCGCATTGAAGTGATCGCCTCATGGAAGAGCCGCATCAGTCTCACTCAGTTTGACGCCGAGATTTTCATCAAGGATCGCCTCCCTAAGTTACCGGCTACTTCACTGGTTTATCTCGACCCGCCCTACTATGTTCAGGGCAATCGCCTCTACCTCCACCACTACGCGCCCGAAGACCACAAACGCGTTGCCGCTCTCGTGCAGACATCGATCCAACAGCCGTGGGTCATTTCTTACGACACAGCTCCCGCAATTCTCCGCCTTTATGCCACCCAGCCAAAGCGCATCACTTATGGTCTCCAGTATAGCGCGGGACAGGCATATCGCGGGCGGGAGGTAATGATCTTTTCCGAGCACCTGAATGTTCCCAAAACGTCACGAGTCGCCTCGATGAACCGAAGCTTGAGCCAATTAACGCGGCGGGTGCGCGAAAGATCCACCATGGCTTGTCAGGCTCCATGAAGCTCCCGTCACCACCCGCCATTTCACGACGCCGCCTGATCGACAACCAGCAGGAACTGATCGCCGCCTTCGAGGAAATCATCCGCCGCCCCGACGAGCAGGAAGAAGTCCTGCGCGAGGTGGCGGTGCGGTGTCTGGCGGCATGAACAAATAAACCTCTCCCGATGCGGCGGAAGATCAATGGCTACATCATGCAGTTCACGAGCGCCGATCACGGCGGCCGCCACATCCACGTCTATCACGGTGGACGCGAAATCGGGTTTATGATTCCGTCACCGGACCGATTTGCGGCTTGGAATCGGAGTTGAATGGGCAGTTGCGCGAAGCCCTCGCCGAGTTAATCCAAACACTCAATAAACGTGGATTTTTCCGCCGCTGATCTCGTGACCGAGAAGGTCTGGTATGACGCCAGCGCCGGGCGGCTTTGCCTGTCGGCAGGCGCTTATCAGAACGGCATCGCCCTCGCTCAAATTCCCGACGGCGATTTTAAGTCCACCGCACCCCTCTCGCGTTTTTCGCTCGGACAGGACGGAGCGGTCGTCGTGTGCCATCACAAGGATGGCAACGAGACTTGGCTACCGGTCAATATGTGGCTGCCAGAGGGCTTCTCCGCGAAGACGCACAAGTAGTCATCCGACGCTCCAAGCAGCACCACCGCCGCGCTTCACGCCAGAAGCATTCGAGCTCGGCGATGCCAGCTTTGAATTTGACGCCTCGTCGACGTCCGGCATTTTGCCAGCCATGACCACCGTGACCGTGCGCGAGCTGCAAAAAAACCTGAAGCGGGCGTTGGGCCGTGTCGAACGCGGCGAGACGCTGCAAATCACGCGGCGCATGCGCACGGTGGCGCGCCTGACGCCCGCACCGCAGCCCACCAAGCCGGCCGCGTGGCCCGACCTCGCGGCGCGCGCGGCCCTGAT
>JANXSC010000565.1 GCA_025352845.1 Opitutaceae bacterium | reverse complement strand
CTCGTGCCCCAGCCGAGTTGTGTCGCCGTGATGCCGACGGCCACGGCCGGCACGCCGAGCACGACACCCACGGCGGCCCGCGAAGCGAAGCGCCAGAAGAATAATTCCCGCTGCACCAGTCCCGTCAGCAACGGCAGCAGCAAACCGGCGAAATGAAAATGCACTGCCGTGAGCGTCACAATTTCCGGACGAAAATTCAGCGGCAGCCAACCCGCCCGATCCGTCAGCGTCCACGCGCCACCGAGGGCCGCGAAGAACAACGCGGCATCGGCGCACAGGCCATCCAGCGAGCGTCGCCATTTCTCGCGCCGCACCCGCAGAAATCCAATCACCGCCAGCAAGCCGGTGAGCGCCACCCATGGCAGCGCTGCTGCCGCCGCGAGCGCACCCGGCGCCAGCGCGCATGCGACGGTCAGCGCGAGCGCCGCGGGCAATTGCAGCAGCGTGACCACGTGCAGCAGCCGCACGGGCGCGCCTGTTTCTCCCGTCTCCGCGAAAAGCTCCAGTGCCAGCGGCACGAGCACCAGCGCCGCGAAGAGGAGCAACGCGTGCGCCCACGACGACGCCTGCGGATCCGGGGCGCGCAACACGACAAATCCGATCCAGACCGCCGCTCCCGCCATGGCTCTCGTGGTCGCACGCATAGGCTTTCTCTTACTTTTCCGCCGCCCCGGCCTGCTGCACCGCGGCGATCATCGCCGCCTTCGACTCGCGCACGAAACGCCGTTGCAGCCGCCGCGCGAGCGGTTTCCCCAGCCGCACCGGCCAGAAACGCGGCCGGGAAAATGCGCGCAGGTCATACCACACGCTACCGTCGGCGTGCAGCTCCACGCTGAAGCGTTCTTCGCCCTGCTCGACGTGTGCGTGCAGCGTCCCATAGGCAAAACCGAACCGCCGCCGCACTTCACCCTCGGTCGCGGTCTCGTCGATCACATAGACAATCCGGCAGGCGCTCAGCCACCAAAACCCGAGCGCGTGCGCGAGCATCGCGACGGTCTGGCCGGTGCGGATCGGCGCAGCCTCGGGCAATATCGTCGTCCAGGCGGCGGGAAACATCCGCCACGCGCGCAGCGCTGCGCACGCCGCGGCGAAGGCCGCCTCGCCCGTGCCGAGACGCACGCGGTTGTGGTCGACCGTGTAACCGGCCGGTCGCGCTTCGTTGTCGCGCGTCGCGCCGCACTCGGCGTAGCTGAACTGCCCCGACGCGTCCTGCTCCCGCAGAAATATCACGACCGCGCCCTCCGTCTGACGACGGAACGAGTAGCGCGGCTGGAGGCAGTCACCCATGCGGCCACGCTCGCGGTTGCATCGGCCCATGTCGATTCCGGTCGGTGGGTCCGCTTGTCATTGCGAGCCCGGCCGCCGGGCGTGGCAATCCAGCTAATCTCTCGGATCGATGGCTGCATCGCTGCGCTCCTCGCCAAGACAAATTCGAAAGTGCGCCCGTCCACATCACCCCAGCTCGCACCCCCTTCTCGCCGCGTATCTTTTTCGTGTGTTTCCCGCGTTTCGTGCTTTCCTCGGCCGCATGAAGACCCGCCAAGAAATCGTCGAAAACTGGCTGCCGCGCTACACCGGCGTGCCGCTCAAGAAATTTGGCGAATACATCCTCCTCACCAATTTCAACCACTACGTGAAACTCTTCGCGCGGTGGCACCGCGTGCGGGTGGTCGGCAGCGACAAGCCCATGCCGAGCGCCACGGCGAACAACATCACGATTATCAATTTCGGCATGGGCAGCGCCACGGCCGCGACGATCATGGATTTGCTCAGCGCGATCAAACCCAAGGCCGTGCTCTTCCTCGGCAAGTGCGGCGGCGTGAAACACCGCGCCTCGCTCGGCGATCTCATCTTGCCCATCGCGGCGATTCGCGGCGAGGGCACGAGCAACGACTATTTCCCGCCCGAGGTGCCCGCGCTGCCGTCGTTCGCGTTGCAGAAGGCGATTTCCACGACCATCCGCGATCATTCGCGCGACTACTGGACGGGCACCGTTTACACCACCAACCGCCGCGTCTGGGAGCACGACGAGGAGTTCAAACGGAAACTCACCGCCATGCGCCCGCTCTGCATCGACATGGAGACGGCGACGATCTTCATGACGGCGTTCTACAACGAGATTCCCGCCGGCGCGCTGCTCCTCGTCTCCGATCAGCCGATGACACCCGACGGCGTGAAAACCGCCGAGAGCGACAAGCAGATCGATCAGAACTTCGTGAAGGATCACCTCCGCATCGGCATCGACTCGCTCAAGCAACTGATCAACGAGGGCGTGACAGTGAAGCACCTGAAGTTCTGAGGCGACGCGAGCGGTTGCAGCTGTAGGGCGGGGTCAGGAGACCCCGCCCTACAACCGACATCTCACTCCACCACGTCGAGCGCGAACGGCACGAACGTTTCGCTGCCGCCCAAGTTCACCTGCGCCCAGATCGTGTAGCGGCCGGCACGCGGTATGGTGAGTTTGAAATTCAGCGTGTGACCGTTCGCGTCATTTCCTTTCAAAGGATCGGAGTCAACGGGATGGAGATGCGCGAAACCGCTGCGCGCCTCGTCAAACGCGACAAGATGCGCCAGCGCACCCATCACGGGTTGAAGTTCCAAGATTCCGGGGCCGGGCCGCCTGATCGTAAACTGCAAGTCGATCGGGCGGCCGGCGCGCGCGGGTTGCGATGAAACGACGAGCGTGAAGTCATGGCCATCGCGCAGGGCTCTCGATATAGGCGGCTCAATTTTCATCAGTGGCGTCTGCGCAGGATCGATCTCAGCATCGGCGCTCGCATAGAGACCGCGAGCTGTGGCCACCGGTGTGAAATCCGCGAAGAAGCGGTAGACACCACCGCGGCGCGGCGTGAAATTGAAACTCCACTCGCCCGCCTTGTCCGTCGGCTGCGGATGCACGTGCTGATAATCCTGCAGCGTCGAATCAACGATGAGCAGGTGGAGTCGCTCGGTGTGCGTGATGAGCAGGTCTTCAGGGCGCAGCGGCTTTCCGCTGGCGGTCGCGAGCCGCACGGTCGACGGCGCGCCGAGCGTCACGCTCATCGTCACCGGCGACTTCGCTGCGACGACCGGGATGAACTGCGGGTTGAGCGGATCGCAGAACTCGATCGCGTTGCCCGCGCGCGGGTCGACGCGAAAATCCATGTGACTGAGATTCGTGCCCGTGGGCAGCAGGCGCAGCACTACAAAGACCGCGATCGCGCCGGCGGTGATCCACGCGAACTGTCGCCGCTCGGCGGGCGCGAAGCTCATTCGCGTTTCATCTTCGCCACGAACTCCGTGGGCTCCCACATGCTGCCGTCGGCGCGGTGCGCGATCCTGCCGTTGGCGTCGATGAGCAGCGTCGTGAGCGTGTGCTTGATCAGGTCGCCCTCGAACTCGGCGATGACGCCGAACTGCGTCAGCAGGTCCTTGATCGCGGTCGCGGGGCCGGTGAGGAAGGAGAAGTTCTTGGTGTCGATGCCGCGCACGTCGGCGTATTCCTTGAGCACGCCGGGCGTGTCGAAGGTCGGGTCGAGCGTGATGGAGATGAGTTCGAGGTTCGGCACCGCCGCCTCGCGCGCGAGCCGCTGCACATTAATCATCTTGATGGTGGCGGCCGGACACATCGTCGCGATCGGGCAGCGCGTGAAGATGAAGTTGATCATGATCTGCTTGCCGCGGAAACGGGAGCTCTGCACCACGCGGCCGCTCTGATCGTAAAGCGCGAAGTCCGGCACGGTCTCGCCGATCTCGCGGTAGGCGCCCTTGCCGCGGGTGTGCGTGTCCTGCCGCAATTGCAGCGCCACCGCGGCGACCGTGTCGACGGCGGTTTTGTCGGCGGGCCAGATTTTTTCGAGACGCAGATCGCCGGCGGGCGGCGACACCATTTCGGCGCGGATTTTTTGCCCGGGTTTGGCGAGCGCGGCGTCGCCGGCGGAGACATTGAACTCCATCGTCATCGCCGGCATGTAGCCCTTGATCTCGTCGTGCTGCACGATGAGAACACGCTTCGCCGCATCGACGCGCACGATTTCACCGGTCAGCGGGTAGCGCTCCTCCTTGGGTTTCTCCGCGGGAGTCGGAGCGGCGGCGGCGGGTTTCTCCTCGGTGGGGCCGGTCTTGGTGCAGCCCGCGAAAAGGGCGGCGACC
>JANXSC010000536.1 GCA_025352845.1 Opitutaceae bacterium | reverse complement strand
GGAAAATCTGTGATGGATATGCGGCAGCTCACGCTGACGTTGCGGAAGTGAAACGACTTGGGGGCCGTCCTTCGCAGATCTACCGTTCTGGGCGGCGAAGTGATCCTGATCGGTCGTGGCTTATTGTAGGGCGTGGTTCGCCGAACCCCGCCCTACAACTGAAGCAATTTAGCGCGCGCGCTACTTCAGCGAGCGCGCGAGGAACGCCCGGATCTTCGCCTTCACCTCATCGGTCGAAAATTCCTTCCCGCCGTGGCCGGCGCCGGGGAGCACGATGAGTTCGGAGGGCACGCCGGTCTCCTTGAGTTTCGCGTGCAACCGCTGGCTCTGCTCGAGCGGCACCTGATCGTCTTTGTCGCCGTGGATGATCAAAAACGGCGGGTCGTCGCGCGTCACGAGGTGGAGTGTGCTCATCGCGCGCGCGAGTTCGGGGCGGTCGCGGACGATGCCGCCGAGGAGCTTTGCGGCATTGGAGTTCGCGAGGTCGGCGTCGGTCTTGCCGGGTCCGGGGACGTTCGGCGGCATCGTGAGCACGTCGCTCGCGCCGTAGAAATCGATCACGGCCCGCACGCGGCTGGAAACGGTTTCGCCTGCGGGTGCATCGGCGGTGCCGACGACGCCCGCGAGATTGCCGCCCGACGATCCGCCGGAGACGGCGACGCGCTGCGGATCGAGCGAGTAACGCGCGGCGTTGGTGCGGAGCCAGCGGATCGCGGCGCGCGCATCGTCGAGTGGGGCGGGCCAGCGGGCCGACCAAGAGAGCCGGTAGTCGAGGCTCACGACCGCGTAGCCCTCGGCGGCGAGCCACGTGAGCGGGCAGTTTTCCTTGCTGCCGTTTTTCCAGCCACCGCCGTGAATCCACAGCACGACGGGCAATGGCTGTGTCGGAGTTTTTTCCGGCAGAAAGAGATCGAGCAGGAGTGCGCCGGTGGCAGGCGTGCTGTAGGTTTGGTTGGCGATGCGCTTCACACCGGCGGGCAGCGCACTGCGGACATCGCCGGCGGCGCGGATGTTGGCCGACTTCACGCCGGTGAGCGAATCGCCGAGGTCGGCGCGCGCGGCGGCGACGACCTGCTGCAGTCGCGCCACGATCACAGGATTCGCGTCGGCGAGGTTTTTCGTTTCGGTCGGATCCTGCCGCACGTTGTAGAGGGCGAGGCCGGTCTTCTCCACGCGGTAACCGTGGCGGCTGGCGATGCCGCGGATGCCCGAGTTCTCGATCGAGTCGGGTTTCATGTTGGCGTAGTTCGAGGGCTTGCCGCCGCGGCCCGGCTCGGCGGCGACGGTGAGATAATCGTGCGGCACGTGGAGTTTCCAGTCGCCCGAGCGGACGGCGTGCAGCTCCTCGCCGGAGTAGAACCAAAATTCCGCGAGACCCTTTGCACCCGGTTGGCCGAGGAGCAGCGGCAGCATGTCGCCGCCGTCGCGTTTCACGTCGGGCAGTTGCGCGCCGATGAGATTCGCGAACGTGACATGAAAATCCATCGTGGAAAACGGCTCGTCGCTCACGCGCGCGGCGGGCACGCGGCCCGGCCAGCGGACGAGACACGGCGTGCGCATGCCGCCCTCGTAGGTGGTGAGTTTCCCCTCGCGCAGCGGCTTCGCATAGCCGGCGTGCTCGCCGTAGGAGAGAAACGGGCCGTTGTCCGAGGTGAAGACCACGAGCGTCTTTTCGTCGAGGCCGAGCCGGCGGAGCGTGTCCATGATTTCGCCGACGGACCAGTCGAGTTCCTGCACGACATCGCCGTAGAGGCCGCGCCCGCTCGTGCCCTTGAATTTTTCCGAGGCGAAAATCGGCACGTGCGGCATGATGTGCGGCACGTAGAGAAAAAAAGGTTTGTCGCGGTTGCGCTCGATGAACGCCACCGCGCCCTCGGTGAGCCGCCGCGTGAACTGCGACTGGTCGGGATCGATTTCGATCACGTCCTCATTTTTGTAGAGCGGCAGCGACGGAATACCGCGGGTCGTGGGGTGGAGCGGGCCGTTGTCGTTGGAGTAGGGGATGCCGAGCCACTCGTCGAAGCCGCGGCGCGTCGGGAGAAACTGCGGGTGGTGCCCGAGATGCCATTTGCCAAACGCCGCGGTCGCATAGCCCTGCTCCTTGAAGAGCTGGCCGAGGAGTTTCTCGCGCGGGTGCAGGCCGACGGTGCTGGTGTGGTTGAGCGCGCCGCTCATGCTCACGCGGTTCGGGTAG
>JANXSC010000519.1 GCA_025352845.1 Opitutaceae bacterium | reverse complement strand
CTCGTGCGCACGCCGGCGGACTTTGGGGTGCAAGGGGAGGCCCCGACACATCCCGAGCTGCTGGACTGGCTCGCCCGTGAGTTCGTGCGCTCCGGTTGGGACGTGAAAAAACTTGTCCGGCTGTTCGTCATGTCGCGCACCTACCGGCAGGACTCGGCCGTTTCCCCGGCGCTGCTCGAACTCGATCCGGCGAACAAGCTCCTCGCGCGCGGCTCGCGGCACCGCCTCGACGCCGAGATCCTCCGCGATCAGGCGCTCGCGCTCGGCGGCCTCTTGCGGCCCGAACTCGGCGGTCCACCGGTGCGGCCGTATCAGCCGACCAATATTTGGGAACCGGTCGCCTTCGGCGGCAGCAACACCAAGACCTACGTGCAGGATCACGGCACCGCGCTCTACCGGCGAAGCATCTACTCGTTTTGGAAGCGCACTGCGCCCGCGCCGTCGATGTCCACCTTCGACGCGCCGTCGCGCGAGAGTTTCTGCGTGGTCCGCGGCCGCTCCAACACCCCACTGCAGGCCCTCGCGCTGATGAACGACGTGCAACACTTTGAGGCCGCGCGCGCCTTTGCCGAGCGCTTGCTCCTGCGCACGAGCAGCGACGACGACCGGCTTGCGCATGCGTTCCGTTGTGTGGTGGCGCGGGCTCCGGAAGCGGCCGAGCGCACGCTGCTCGCCGACGCCTTGGCAAAGCACCGCGCGCACTTTGCGAAAAACGCCGAGGCCGCGAGTCAGGTGATTGCCAATGGCGAATCGAAACCGAACTCCACGCTGCCCGTGGGCGAGTTCGCCGCATGGACGATGGTGGCCAACCTGCTACTCAATCTGGACGAAACCGTGAGCCGTAACTGAACGAGTAGGGCGGGCTTCAGCCCGCCTTCCTGCCACCCTGAATTATCGAAAGCGGGCTGAAGCCCGCCCTACCTCAACCATGAATCCCGCCCACGAGTATCTGAATCATCTCACGCGCCGCCAGTTTTTCGCCGGGGCCGGGCTCGCCATGGGCGGCGTCGCGCTCAGCGCGCTCGCGCCACGCCTCGTGGGTGCGACCGCCAGGCAGAATCCACTCGACGCGCGGATTCATCCGCCGCTGGCGGGCTTCCCGCATTTCGCGCCGAAGGCGAAACGCATCATCTATCTCCACATGAACGGCGGGCCCTCGCAGCTCGACACGTTTGACTATAAACCCGCGTTGCAGGAGCGCTTCGATCAGGATTTGCCGGAGTCGATTCGGATGGGGCAGCGCATCACGACGATGACGAGCGGGCAGACGCGTTTCCCCGTGGCGCCCGGCATTTTCAAGTTCGCGCAGCACGGCAACGCCGGCACGTGGGTCAGCGAGCTGCTGCCCTACACCTCGAAGATCGTCGATGAGATCGCGGTCGTGCGCAGCGTGCACACCAACGCGATCAACCATGATCCGGCCTGCACGTTTTTGATGACGGGCAGCGAGATTCCCGGGAGGGCGAGCCTCGGGTCGTGGCTCTCCTACGGGCTCGGCAGCGAGAACAACGACTTGCCGGCCTTCGTCGTGCTCACGCCGCGGTTTTCGCCGAAGGTTGCGGCGCAGGCGCTGTTCACGCGCATGTGGAGCAGCGGATTTCTGCCGACATCGCACACCGGCGTCGCGCTGCGCGCGGGCGCGGACCCGGTGCTGTTTTTGGAAAACCCCAACGGTGTCGATGCGAGCACGCGGCGTGCGATGCTCGATTCGCTCGGGAAATTCAACCAGCTCGCGCACGCGCGCTACGGCGATCCCGAGACGCTCACGCGCATCGCCCAATACGAGATGGCGTTTCGGATGCAGACGAGCGTGCCGGAGCTGACCGATTTCAGCAACGAGTCGCAGGCCACGCTCGATCTCTACGGGCCGGCGGTGAAGGAGCCGGGCTCGTTTGCCGCGAGCTGCCTGCTCGCGCGCCGCCTCGCCGAGCGCAACGTGCGCGTCGTGCAGATCAACCATCGCGGCTGGGACCAGCACGGCACACTCCCCGAGCACCTCAAGATTCAGTGCCTCGACACCGACCAGGGCTGCTACGCGCTCGTCGCCGATCTCAAGCAGCGCGGGCTGCTCGACGACACGCTCGTCGTGTGGGCGGGTGAGTTCGGCCGCACCGTTTACTCTCAGGGCACGCTCACGCGGACGAACTACGGCCGCGATCACCACCCGCGGTGCTTCAGCGTGTGGCTCGCCGGCGGCGGCGTGAAGGGTGGGACGGTTTTCGGCGAGACTGACGATTTTTCCTACAACATCGTGAAGGACCCCGTGAGTCTCCACGACTTGAATGCCACGCTGCTCCACTGCCTCGGCCTCGACCACTCGAAGTTCACGTTCAAGTCGCAGGGCCTCGACCAGCGCCTCACGGGCGTGGAGCCCGCAAAGGTCGTGAAGGGCATTCTCGCGTGATGGGACTGCGGCGTGGGCGCGGTGGTTGGGCGCGGGCAGGTTCGTGCGGAATCGTATGATTGGTTCGCGGCGACGGTGGGGTCCTGGTAGAGGAAACGACGCTATGCGGTAACCACACTCACGATGAAGTCGTTGATCCGGCGGACTCGTGTGCAAGCAGACGGGGAGCTGAGTGGGTGCCGGCCGGAGGCCCACTCGGAGAGTCCGCGTCGCAGGCATTTCAGCCGGGCCTCAAACTCTGTCCACGCGAGGGTGAACGCGAGTGCGGGTGAGGCGGAAGTTTGGATTTCGCGATGGCGCTGCGGGTCAAGGTAGAGTTTTGCGACGGAATCCATTTCGGCAAAAGCACGGACGCGCAGGGCGTCGACGCCGATTGCGCCGCCGCGCACGAGGCCGATCCACGCGGTGTCTTCCGCGTAGGAAAAACTCACGGCGACGGCCGTGCCGTCGATCAGGTCGGGAAAAAGCGGACCGCAGGATGTTTCTTGCGGTCGCACGCGCGCGGGCGGAACGCCGCTCCACGCGGCGAGAATTTCTCGCGTGGCGGTGCGGATTTGGAGCCGGGCGGTGGCGCGCGTGGAATGAATCGGAACACACACGAGCACGGCCTCGCCGACGGGTGGAAGTGGGGGATATTGCGGCCAGGTGAAGACGGAAATTTCGGCGACGGCGCTCATGGCTCGATGGCGGGCGAGGCGGGCGAGCCGGTCCAGCTGGTCGCGGCGGGGAGACGTTCGCCTTTCGCGACGAGCGTGAGCGGACCGAGACGCACGCGGTCGCCGACGGCGGTGTCGTAGAGGATCGTGGTGCGCGCGCCGACGGTGACTTGCGCGCCGATGTCGACGACGCCGATTTTCATCACGCGGTCCTCGAAGAGGTGCGTTTGCGGGCCGCAGAAGGCGTTGAGTTCGGATTCGGCGCCGATGCGCACGCAGTCGAATTCGGTGAGATCGGTGGTGTTGAGAAACACACCGCGGCCGATGCGCGCGCCGAGCAGGCGCAGCGCAAACGGGAGCATCGGCGTGCCGCGCAGGCCGTTGAGAAAATTCGGGACGGCGAGCGACTCGTAGAGATTCGTGACGCCCTCGCTCAGCCACACGAACGGCGTCCACATTGGCGCGGCACGCGGCCGATAGCGGCCCACCAAAATCCACTTCGCGGCGACGACGAACAGGAACGACAGCAGCCCGTAGAGGCAGCCGGCGACCGCGAGCGCGACGACGACGCGCAGGCCCCAGCCGTGACGCTCGGCGAGTGGCAGGACGAGACCGACGATCGTGTAGCCGGAGGCGATGGCGAGCGCGAGCGGGACGACGATGCGCGCCGCCTCGACGAGCGCGCGCCCGAGCCGGCGAAGCGGCGAAGGGCGAAATGTGAGAGACGCGGGGAAGCCGGTGAGCTGTTCGCGGGCCGGCAGCAAAATCGGCGGCGAGCCCATCCACGTCTGGCCGGAGCGAAGCTGGTCGTTGGCGGGCGTGCGCGTTTGCACGCCGATGAGCACGTCGTCGGGAATCGCGGCACCGTCGGGCACGAAGGCACCGTTGCCGACAAACGAGCGATGGCCGATGACGGTCGGCTGCAAGATCATCCAGCCGCTGCGCTGCTCTTCGTCGCCGAGCATTGCGCCGTCCGCGATGAAGCAGTCGTCGCCGAGGGTGAGCAGTTCGGGCACGATGCCCTCGGCGGTGGAGATTTCCGAATCGCGGCCGACTTTCACGCCGAGGAAACGCAGCCACATCGGCGCGAACACCGAGGCGTAGAGGCCGTGGAGTTCGTGCAGGCTGCCGTCGAGAATCTGGCCCATGAATTTTTTCCGCCAGAAAGCCACGCTGTTGACGGCGAAAATTCCCGCGCGCTGGTGCGGCATCAGTCGCCGCAGTCCCGCCGTCACAAACATGGTGACAAGCACGAACAAGGCCGCCGCCGGCACCGCCAGCAGGAAGATGTAGCCGAACGTCGCGAGCGGCCCCGTCTCGGAATCGAACACATCCCACGTGTGCGCATCAATCCAGTCGATCAGCAGAAACGTGGGAAACGTCGGGAGGAAAAACAGCACCGACACGACGATGGCCGTGAGCGCAAACATGGCCGCGAGCGCCCAGCGCTGCGCGAAGCCGATCCGCGGGCGCGGCGGGAGCGGCGAGGCGGTGCGGCCGGTTTTGCGCGCGGGCGCGCCGTCCCAGACTTCGCCGGCGGGGATTTTTCCGCCGGTGCCGAGAGCCGACTGGCCGCAGAGCGTGGCGTGCGCGCCGAGCTCGGTGTCGTTTTCCAACACGGAATGGGAATCGACCGTCGCCTCGTGGCGCAGCACGACCGGCCCGACGATCAATTCGCCGGCTTCGACGCGTGCGTTCTCGATGTTCACGAACGTCCCGATGCCCGCGCCGTCCTCGATCGTGAGCAGCTCGGGCGCGCCGATCGTCACGGTGTCGATGAGCACGTCGCGGCCGATGCGGGCGCCGAGCGCGCGCAGATAGAGCGCCATCCACGGCGTCGAGGTCAGGAGATAGACGTCGGGCAATTCGGCGAAGCGGCACGCGAGCCACCAGCGGAAATAAGTGACGCCCCACAACGGATAGCGCCCGGCGGTGAGGCGGCCCGCGAGGAGTCGCTTGCCGAGGATGGCGATGACGACGTTGGCCAGACGCGTGAGCGCGAACGTCGCGAGCGAATAGCTGATGGCGCGCGGCACGCTGTCGCCCGGACCGCCGGTGAAAAAATGATAGACGAAAAACGGCGCCAGCCAGTCGGCGATGTTGAGCGTGATGAAAAACGGCAGCACGGCGGCCTGCGCACAACCGCACAGCCAGCGCCGCGCGGCGGGCACGGTGGCGCGGGTCGACGCCGGCGCGGAGGCGCGGGCGGAGTGGTTTTTTCGGAGCCGCGCCAGCGTGGCGGCAATCGCGCCGAGTCGGCGCTCGCGATAAATGTCCTGCACACCGACCGACGCGTAGGCGGGAGCTTCCCGCAGCAACGAGACGAGCCGCGCGACGAGCAGCGAGTGGCCGCCGAGGTCGTCGAAGAAGTCCGCGTCGGCGTGCGGTGCGCGGCCGGGGAGAATTTTTTCCAGCGCGGAAAACAGCGCCGTTTCGTCGGCGTCGCGCGGTGCGGACGAGGCTTCGGTCGTGCGCGCGACCGGCGTGAGCGGCCGGGCGCGCAAGACGCGAAGATCGGCTTTACCCGAGGTGAGCCGCGGCAAGTTCGGGACGAATTCGAGGTGCGCCGGCACCATGTAGCGCGGCAGCCGGCCGAGGAGCGCGTGGCGCAGCACGGCGGAATCGGGCGTTGCGCCGGCCGCGGGCACGACGAAGCCGACGAGTTCGTCGCTGCCGCCGAGTGGGCGCAGCACGACGGCAGCGCTGGCGACTCCGGGTTGCGCGAGGAGCGCGGCGGCGATTTCCCCGAGCTCGACGCGGAAGCCGCGGACCTTCACCTGATCGTCGGCGCGCCCGAGGCAATGCACCGGACCGCCCGGCTCGATGCGCGCGAGGTCGCCGGTAAGATACATCGTCGCCTCGCCCGGATGCGCGGCGAGCGGGTTCGGGACGAATTGCCGCGCGGTCAGCTCGGGCAGCGCGAGGTAGCCGGTCGCGAGACCGGGGCCGGAGATGCATAATTCCCCGACGCTCCCGGCGGGGAGCGGCCGGCGGTTTTCGTCGACGACGAGCATCCCATAATTCGGCAGCGGCGTGCCGATCGTGACGGGTTCGCCGGGGCGCAGCTCGGCGAGGCTGGCGGTGACGGAGGTTTCCGTGGGCCCGTAGGTGTTGAAGATTTTCTGGCCGGGAATTTTACCTACGAGGCGCTGCGCGAGTGAATCGGGGCACGCCTCGCCGCCGAGGTTAATCACGCGAAGGTGCGGCAGCGGCGCGGTGACGAGGCCGAGCAGCGTGGGCACGGCGTGGAGAATCGTGATGCGCTCGCGCTGGAGCGCGGTGGCCAGCGCGTCCGGATCGCCGACGATTTCCGGCGGCGCGATCCACAGCGCGGCGCCAACGAGGTAGGAAATCCAAATCTCCTCGAACGACATGTCGAAGGCGACGGAGAAGCCCTGGTAAACGCGGTCGTCTTCGCGCACGCCGAGAAATTCGTTTTCGGCGCGAAGCAAATGGCAGATGCTCCTATGACTAATCACGATGCCCTTCGGCGTGCCGGTCGAACCGGAGGTGTAGATGACGTAAGCAGGATCGGTGGTCGCGGGAGAGGGCGGCGCGGGCGACGGCGCGGTTTCCGCGAGCAAATCCTCCACCACCCAAACTGGCACGGGAAGATCGGTGAACCGCGGCAGGCAGTCGCGGCACGAGACGAGTGCGTGCGCGCCGGCGGCCTGCAGGCACGTGCGCACGCGATCGGTGGGAGTGTCGGCATCGAATGGCAGCCACGCCGCTCCGCTCCGCGCGATTCCGAGCTGTGCGATCAAAAGATCGGCGCCGCGGGGCAGGAGGAGGCCGATGATTTTTCCGGGAGCGGCGCCGAGCTTGGCGAGCGAGGCCGCGATGGTGCGGCTGAGCGCGTCGAGCTCGTGGTAGCGGAGGGAGCGCCCGCCCCAGATCAGCGCGACGTTTTCGGGAACGCGCGCGGCGGTCGCGGCAAAGAGCGCGGGGAGCGTTTCGTCGCGCAGCAGATCGGGCCGCGCAGGGCCGCGCAGCACGGCAGACGAAAGCAAAGCGTCAGACGAGGGTGAATCGGAAGGAAGGTCGGGTGGGCGTGACATTGCGCTCGGCTTGGGCGTCTACACCAGAACCATCAAGGGCGCGCGAGGCCACGCGAAATATGTGCAGCGATCAGCGGGCGGCGACAGCAGCGGGAAGATATTTGAGCAAAGCCTCGGCGCAGGCGCGGGCGAAGGCGGGGTCGTTGATTTCGGTGTCGTGCGCGACGAAGGGGATGTCGGGACGCAGGTGCGAGCGGAGCGAAGTGAAGAGCGCTTCGTCGGCTTCGGGCGAGTGGAAAGGATTTCCGGCGGCGCTGATCACGCTGATGGCGCGGCGGGGATAGAGGACGGTGACGGGGGCGGCGTAGCGGTTAATTTTTTCGGCGAGGATGCGGCCGAGTTGCTCGCACTCGGCGGGCGTCGTGCGCATGAGCGTGACCTGCGGGTTGTGCTGATAAAAAGTGCGGCCGGCGAATTTGGCGGGGACGCTGGCGCGTTCGCCGAAGTTCACCATGTCGAGGCAGCCGGGGCAGACGATGGCGGGGATTTTGGCGCGAGCGGTGGCGTCGAGGCGCTCGGGGCCGGCGGTGAGCACGCCGCCGACAAGTTCGTCGGCCCACTCGGTGGTCGTGATGTCGAGCACGCCGGCCACCATGCCACTCGCGATGAGCGACTCCATCGCGCGCCCGCCGTTGCCGGTGGCGGCAAACACGAGAACCTCGTAGCCGGCGGCTTCGACGAGGCGCTTGGCCTCCGTGACGCACGCGGTGGTGTTGCCGAACATGCTGGCGACGATGAGCGGTTTGTCGGGCGAAGGATGGGAGGAATGCGAAGAATGGGAATGCGCGGTGAACGCGGCGACCATGCCGCAGATCGCGCCGGCGGCATTGGAGAAAATCGCGCGCGAGACGCGGTTGAGGCCCGAGACATCGGCGATCGCGGGCATCATCGTGATGTCGGTGGTGCCGACGTAGGGCGCGACCTGGCCGCTCGCGAGCGTCGAGACCATGAGCTTCGGAAATCCGATGGGTAGCGCGCGCATCGCGGCGGTGGCGATGGCCGTGCCGCCGCCGCCGCCGAGAGAGATGATGCCGTGGATGCGGCCGGCGGCGTGGAGCGACGCGACGAGCGCGGCGGCGGCACGGCCCATGAGCGTGACGCACTCGCCGCGATCCTTGCGCGCGAGGATCGCGGCGGTGTCGGAGGTGAGAAGAGACGAACTCACGGGCGGGACGCCCGTGCCACGACTGAGTGCGGCGAGGACTTCGGCGCGAGTGATGTCGGGCGTGATGGTCGGGGCGTCGAGGCTGCCGACATCGATCAGGAGCGTGGCGTGGCCGGCGCGGCGGATGGCGTCGGCGAGGAAGGCGTGCTCGGGGCCCTTGGTGTCGAAGGTGCCGAGGACGGCGATGGTGGGCATGGGGGATCGAAAGTAGGGCAGGTCTTTGACCTGCCCTTGGGCGTGCGACCGTGAGATGTGATCGAGGGGCGGGTCGGAGACCCGCCCTACTTTCCGCTCGCCCATTTCACCGCGTTCGTGAGCAGGGTCTTGAACGCGGGGTGATCGTGGACGCGTTCGTCGTGGCCGAGGGTGAAGCCGACGACGCGGGCGCGCTCGTGCTTCGTCGTCCAGATCACGGGGTGCGGTTTCTTGAATTTGGTCGAGGGCGAGGTTTCGGCGAGCACGTCGATGGGCGCGGTGTCGGCGGGGATTTTTTCAGACTCGGCGTTGATGTAGTAGAGTTCGTCGAAGACCTCAAAGGTCGCGGGCACGCCCTTCAGGATCGGGTGGTTGGGCTTGAGGGCGTTGACGGAGTAGGTGCCGAGCTTGTCGTGGCCGCGCGCGCCGCCGCCGACGATCTGGGCGTTGAGTTCGGGCCACTCGGCGAAGCCATACCAAGTGCCGGGGTGGAGCATGACGATGCCCTTGCCGGCAGCAGCGAAGGCGAAGAGCGCTTTACGGTAGGCGGGGCTGTCGAAGAATTTCCGATTCACGCTGATGACGGCGACATCGGCTTCGGCAAGTTCGGCGGCGGCCTGGTCACGGTCCTCGGTGTAGTTCACTGTGTAGCCGGCGGCGCGGAGTGTGGCGGTGTCGGCGGTGCCGAAGAATTCGGCGAACTTGTGCGAGCTGCCGCCGCCGATGAGGAGGACGCGGGTCTTGCCCTGTTCCCAGACGATGGGCGTGGCGGGGAGGAGCGGGCCATCGCCGCGGCCGCCGGTCTTGGGGGTGGCATCGACAACAACAGCAGCGGTGGTTGAAGGTGTGGCGGATGACGGCGGGGTCGGGAGACCCCGCCCTACATCGGGCGTCGCTGCGGCGCTGG
>JANXSC010000514.1 GCA_025352845.1 Opitutaceae bacterium | reverse complement strand
GGGTCAACGCGCTCCACCTCGGACTGCGCGCCTTGCGCGGAACGGAAAGCCTTCCCGCTACGCCGAAGTGTTACGCGATGAGCCGCCGCACGACGTTGCCGTGCACGTCGGTGAGGCGGAAGTCGCGGCCGCTGTGGCGGTAGGTGAGGCGCTCGTGGTCGAGGCCGAGGAGGTGGAGCACGGTAGCCTGGAGATCGTGGACGTGGACGCGGTCTTTCACGGCTTTGAAGCCGAAGTCGTCGGTCGCGCCGTGGGTGTAGCCGGCTTTCACGCCGCCGCCGGCGAGCCACATCGTGTAACCGTGGTGGTTGTGGTCGCGGCCGGCGGTGGGACTGACTTTTTCGCCCTGCGACAACTCGACCGTCGGCGTGCGGCCGAACTCGCCGCCCCAGATCACGAGCGTGTCGTTGAACAGGCCGCGTTGTTTGAGATCGGTGAGTAGCGCGGTGATGCCTTGGGCGCATTCGTTCGCGAGGCGGCGGTGACTCTTCTCGATGTTGTCGTGGCTGTCCCAAGGTTGGAGCGTGCCGTGCCAGACTTGCACGTAACGCACGCCGCGTTCGACGAGGCGGCGCGCGAGGAGCATCTGCTTCGCCTGCGCGGTGTCGCCGTAGAGCGCGCGGATGTGCGCGGGCTCGCGCTCGATGTCGAAGGCGTCGGTCGCGGCCGTCTGCATGCGGAACGCGGTTTCGAAACTCTGGATGCGCGCCTCGAGCGCGGGGTCTTGGCGCGAGGCGAAGTGGCGTCGGTTCAGCTCGGCGGCGTAGTCGAGCTGGGCGCGCTGCGCGGCGGGATCGAGGTGCGGGTTGTTGAGGTGATCGATCAGCTGCGAGGCGCGGCGATCCTGCGTCTCGATGTAAGTGCCCTGATAGGCGCCGGGGAGAAACGACGACTGCCAGTTGTCGGCGCCGGCGACGGGCATGCCCTTCGGCACGAGGACGACGAAGCCGGGGAGGTTTTCGTTTTCGGTGCCGAGGCCGTAGGTAATCCACGAGCCGATGCTCGGGCGCGCCATGATGCTCGCGCCGCAGTTGAGGAGGCGGAGGCAGTTTTCATGGATCGGCGAATCCGAATACATCGAGCGAATCACGCAGAGATCGTCGGCGTGTTTTTCGGCGAGGCCGCCGAAGAGTTCGCTCACCTCGAGGCCGCACTGGCCGTAGCGCTGGAACTTGAACGGCGAGCCGAGCGCGGTGCTGGTCGGGCGCTCGGTCGCGAGGTGAATGGGGAGACGCTGACCGTGATACTTCGTGAGCACGGGCTTCGGGTCGAAAGTGTCCATCTGTGCCGGGCCGCCGTTGGCGAGAATTTGGATCACGTATTTCGCGCGCGGGCGGAAATGCGGGGCGCGCGGCGCGAGCGGGCCGGCGGTGGGCGTGGCGGAATCGGCGGCGCGCGCGAGCGAATTACTGAGGAGCGCGGCGAGGGCGACGCTACCGAAGCCGGCGCCGCAGCGGCGGAGCATTTCGCGGCGGGAGATGGAGAGGCCGTGGGTTGAAAGCGGCATGGGCGTCGGGTGCGACTTCGCTTGGAGACTACAGCCCATCGGGGGTAGTGCGAGCGAGGAGTAGGGCGGGTCTATGACCCGCCTTTTCGCGCGCAGAGTGTTCGCAGGGCGGGTCACAGACCCGCCCTACTGCGCGGAGCCGATACTTTTCGTCGTTCACAGGCACATTCAGTCGCAGTAGAAAAACTCGTTGGAGAGGAGGAGCACTTGGGCGAACTGCACCCACTGTGCGTTGGTCGGCGCGGTGCCGAGGTAGCGTTGCGCGAGCGCGAGTTCATCGGCACTCGGTTGGCGGATGAGGATGCGGCGGTAGATCGCGAGGATGCGCTCGCGGGCGTCGAGCTGCTCGGCGATTTCGGGCTGGCGGTTCACGTGCTCGGCCTGCGTGCGGAGGAACGGGCTGTTAAGAAAATACAGCGCCTGTAACGGATGTGTCGTCTCGCCGCGGCGCGCGATGGACTGGTCGGGATTGGCCATGTCGAAATTTCGCAGCAACGCGGGAATGCGGAAACGATCGGTGTAGCCGTAAACGGCGCGGCGGACGTTGTCGTCGTCGAGCGGGGCGCTGCGGCCGCCGAGGTGCGTGTCGAGGCGGCCGGCGACGCGGAGGAGGCTGTCGCGCAGCGCCTCAAATTCGAGACGGCGCGGGCTCATGCGCCAGAGCAGGCGGTTCGAGGCATCGTGGGCGAGAGCGGCGGGTTGCGGCGCGCTGCTCTGCCGCCACGCCGCGGACGCCATGAGATAGCGATGGAGCGCCTTCAACGACCAGTCGTGCGCGATGAACCACGCGGCGAGGTGATCGAGCAGCTCGGGATGCGAGGGCCGCTCGCCGACGGCGCCAAAATTGTCGGCCGTCGCGACGAGCCCGGCGCCGAAGTGTTGCTGCCACACGCGATTCACGATCACGCGGGCGGTGAGGGGATTTTTTTCGCTCACGAGGGCGCGCGCGAGCGCGAGGCGGCCATCGTCGGAAAAGTTTCGGTTGTCGAGGGACGCGAAGAGTTGCGGGAGGCGGCGGGGCACGGCGGCGCCAGGCTTCAGGCGATCGCCACGGATGAGCACGTGCGGATCGAAAGGCGGGCCGGAGACGGTGACGACCTGCGCGCGGTTGATCGGCGCGGTGGCTTCGAGGATGGTGAGGTTCTCGCGAATTTTGGCGGCGGCCTCGTTGTCGCGACGAGCGACGATTTGCGCCTCGGTCACGAAGCGCAGCAGATCTTCGGCGACGGATGGGCGGGTGAATTCCAGCGGCGAGTCCGGGGCGTCGATCGTGGTGGCGAGCGCGGGAAATTCTGTCGTCGTGAGCGCCTCGGTGATGGCGCGGCCGAAGGCGTCGGCGACGTCGTGCATCGTCGTGAGTGGTTTTTCCGCGAGCGTGGCGAGGATGTAGGGATCGTGGCGGTCGCGCTCGCGGTGCGCGGACTCGAGCAGCGCTTGCGCGCGGGTGGCGAAGTCGGCGGCGGGGAGTTTTAGGAACTCGGGCCAGAGGAGAAAGAAATTTTTGCCGCGCGCGTTGCTCGCTGCGATCAAGCGCGCCCATGCGGGGCCGCCGCCGAGCACGAGCAGACCGCGCGGCGTGTCCAGCGGGATGAAACCTTCGACTGTGCGGTGGTTGGGCGACTCCTCGACGAGGTAGCACAAGTATTCGGGGGCAAGTTCGCGGACGAGACGACGCGCGCGCGTCATGCTCTCGTTGACTTGCTTCTCGTAGGCGGCGAACAGCGCGGCGCGATCAGTGCGGTATTTGGCGACGACATCGGTGGCGGCGGTGACTGCGCCGACCTCGGGGAGGTCGAGCGGGTCGTCGCTGCTGGCGAGGATGCCGTAGAGCGAGTAGTAGTCGGCGGTCGGGATCGCGTCGAACTTGTGGTCGTGGCAGCGGGCGCAGGCGAGCGTGAGGCCGAGCACGCCACGGCCGATGGTGTCGATGCGCTCGTCGATGATGAGCTGCGGCGCCTCGATGTTGCCTTCGAAGCGGCGGCCCACAGTGAGAAAACCAAGGGCGCGGAGATCGGGTTGCTCGTCGGCGGGCAGGCGGTCGGCGGCGATTTGCTCGAGGATGAAACGGTTGAACGGGCGGTCGGTGTTGAGCGCCTCGATCACGTAGTCGCGGTAGGTATGGGCGAAGGGAATGCGGCGCTCGCCGTCGGTGGATTTTTCCGTCGTGTCGGAATAGCGCGCGACATCGAGCCAGTGGCGGCCCCAGCGCTGACCGTATTCGGGGCGGGCGAGAAGTTGATCGACGAGCGTGGCGAAGGCGGTGGGATTTGAATCGGCCGCGAACGCCTCGACGCGATCGTAGGAAGGCGGGAAACCGAGCAAAGTGAAGTAGGCGCGGCGGATGAGCGTGCGCGGATCGGCGGGGGGATTGGGCGCGAGATTTTCGGCGGCGAGGCGGGCGCGGACGAAGCGGTCGATGTCGCTGGGGGCAGTGGCACCGCTTGGCGAAGGCGGCACCGGCGGCGCGGTGATCGGTTGAAACGCCCAGTGGGCGCGTGCCTGTGCCAGCGTCATTGCGGTGATTTTCGGGGAAGTGTCCTCCGGCACAGTGAGGCGGGGGTCGGGCGCGCCACGGCGGATCCACTCGGTGAGCACGGCGACCTCGTCGGCGCGGAGTGGATTTTTCGGCGGCATCTGCAAGTCTTCGTTTTTGTAGCCGATGGCTTCGACGAGCAGGCTCCGGGTCGGATCGCCGGGCGTGATGACCTGGCCGGTGTCGCCGCCGGCGCGCCAGCCGGGAGCAGAGTCGAGGCGCAGGCCGCCCTTTTGTTTTTTGGCGGAGTGGCATTCGTAGCAGCGCTCCACGAGGAGTGGGCGGACCTTGGACTCAAAAAACGCGAGGCCCGCGGCGTCGGCGGCCTGGGCCAAGGCACGGCCCGTCAAGAGCGCGAACAGGACGGAAACGATGAGGGGGCGAATCATCGGTAGACCCGCCGAGCGAACACGCTGGGAGGCCGGAGTGACAGAAAAAACTAAGCCACGATTCTCGTTTGCCGCACGAATCGTCCTCGCCCGGCCGCGGCGATCTCCCTTCGCTCGCTCCATATAGCATGAAACTGAATCACCCGGTGCTCGTGGATTTGTTGCGGCGCGCCTACTCGGCGGAGCGGGCGGCGGCGTTTGCCTACGTCGGCCACGCGAACTCGCTCAGGGATCCGGCGGCGAAAAAGGCGGTGAAACAGATCGAGGACGACGAGTGGCACCACCGCGAGAATGTCCTCGCGCTAATGCGGCGCTACGATGTGCCGGTGTCGCGCCATTACGAGGCCCGGTTTTTCGTCATCGGGAAAATCATCTCGGCGAGCTGCCATGTGATTGGCCGGTTCATGCCGTATTTTTTCGCGGGCAAGCTGGAGAGCGGCAACGTCTGCGAATACTTCGTGATGATGCGCCATTTCCAGGCACTCGGCATCCGCGAGCACGACGAGGTGCTCTACGAAATGGGCATCAAGGAAAAGGAGCACGAGGTCTACTTCCTCGATCAAATTCGCGACAGCCGCTGGCTGCCGTGGTTCGAGAAAGTGTTTTCGTGGGGCGCGAAGTCCGCGCTGAACGACGTGGACCTTGCGAACAAAATTCCCGTGCTGGAATCTCACCGCTACTGCCAAATGCATCCGGCCCGGAGTGGTGGGGGCCCGAGAAAGAAATAGGATCCAGTGGTTGGTTGCAGCCGAACTACCGCCGGCTGCGGGCGCGGGCCTGCGGGAGCGCGGGGTCTTTCAGCTCCTCCATCTTCGCGAGGATGCGGGCATCGAGGTCGGTGAGGATTTGTTTCACGGCGGGGCTGCCATCGGCGATCAGGTTGCGCGTCTCGTCGGGATCGGCGGCGAGGTGGTAGAGTTCGTCGCGGCCCTCGTTGTTGAAGTCGCGGATCAGTTTCCAGTCGGGCGTGCGATACATGCGCATGTGGACTTGGGCGCCATGGCGCATGGAATACTCGGCGTAGAAATCGTCGTTCCAATTTTTCGCGGTGCCGCGGAGGAGCGGTTGCACGTCGCGGCCGCGGATGATGGTGCCGACGGGAATCGTTGCGCCGGCGATCGCGGTGAGCGTGGGAAACCAGTCGAGGTGCGAGAGCGTGTGCGGGTTGACGGTGCCGGGCTGCACGACGCCGGGCCAGCGGATGGCGAGCGGGATGTGGACAGAGGTGTCGAACATGTTGGGCCGGCGGCCCAGCGAAATCGTGGGCGTGGCGGGCGGGAGAAATTCCTGCTTCAGCATCCACGAGGCGTTGCCTTTGTGCTGCAGCGCGTGGTGGCCCATATTGTAGCCGTGGTCGGAGGTGAAAATCACGAGCGTGTTGGCCGTAAGCTTCAGTTCGTCGAGGGCCGCAAGGACGTGGCCGAGGTTGCGGTCGACGGCGGCGACGGAGGCAAGGTATTCGCGCGTGAGGCGCTTCACGCGTTCGACGTCGAGGCCGGGGTAGTCGGGATTCGGGATGACAGGATCGAGGTCTTTCACCTTGGCCCAGTCTTCCTCGCGCACCGGCAGATAGGAGGCGTGCGGCTCGCGGAAGTGCAGGCTCACGGCAAACGGCTTCGACGCATCGCGCTGCCGCAGCCACGCGATGGCCTCGTCGGCGACGACATCGACGATGAAGCCCTCGCGCTTTTCGTTGATGCCGTTTTTTTCCAGCGTGGGATTTTTGGGCGGAGAGCCGCCGCCGAGGAAACCGACGAAGGTGTCGTAGCCGCGTTTCGTGGGATGCTGCTCGGGCAAATCGCCGAGGTGCCACTTGCCAAAGAGCGCGGTGGCGTAGCCGGATTGCTGGAGGAGGCGCGGCCACGTGGGGATTTTTCCGTCGAGGCCGAGGCCCTTGTCGACGCTCGGATTGATCCAGTCGAAGATGCCGAGTTCGGTGCCGTAGCGGCTCGTCATGATGCCCGCGCGCGCGGGGCTGCACACGGGCGTGGGCGTGAAGGCGTTGGGAAAATACGCGCCCTCGCGCGCGAGCCGATCCATGTGGGGCGTTTTGACCTGCTTGTAGCCGGAGGGCCCGAAGGCCCACGGCGCCTGATCGTCGGTGAGGATGAAGAGGATGTTGGGTTTCGACGGCGCGGCGAAGGCGACGGTGGAAAATCCGAAGCCGAGGAGGACGCGAAGAATTGTGAGCATGGCGGGGAAAAAACGGCGGCGACGCGAGGGGAGCGTGAGGTTGGGCGCGGGCGCGAGGCGGGGCAAACGGGAATTCAGGGCGCGTGGCGGTCCTTGAAATCGCCACGGCCGCGTGCATGCTCCGCCGAGGATGCACGACCCCATGCGAACGATTCTTGGCGCCCTGTTGTTTTCCGGCGCGCTGTCCGTTTCCGCCGCCGATTGGGCGGCATGGCGCGGGCCGACGCACGACGGCGTGACCGAGGAGACCGATCTGCCGCTGCGCTGGAGCGCGACGGAAAACGTGAAATGGAAAACGCCGCTGCCGGATCGCGGCAATTCGACGCCGGTGGTGTGGGGTGAAAAACTTCTTCTCACGCAGGCCATCGAAAAGGGGGACCGGCGCACGTTGATGTGCTTCGACAAGCGCACCGGAAAACTCCTGTGGCAGTCCGGCATCGTCTGCACCGATCGTGAGCCCACGCACGCGACGAATCCGTATTGCGCAGCCTCGCCCGCGACGGATGGCGAGCGCGTGGTCGTCTCGTATGGCTCGGCGGTGTATTGCTACGACCTCGGGGGACGCGAGCTCTGGAAACGCGTGGACCTCGGCGTGCAAAAACAAATCTGGGGCAACGCCGCCTCGCCGGTGATCGCGGGCGACCGCGTGTTTTTCAACTTCGGGCCGGGCGAGAACACGGTGCTGTATTGCTTCGACAAGAAAACCGGCCGCACGCTCTGGCAACACGCCGAGCCCGGCGGCAATACCGGCGAGGCCGGCGGCGCGGCGTGGATCGGATCGTGGGCGGATCCGCTGCTGCGGCGTGTGGGCGCGCGCGACGAATTGTTCGTGATGTGGCCGGGCCGCGTGTGCGCGGTCGATCCGGCGACGGGGCGCGAGCTCTGGACCTGCGACGGGATGAACCCGCTCGCCTACAACTCGCCGCTCTTCGCCGATGGCGTGGTGGTGGCGATGGGCGGCTTTAACGGCGCCGCGCTCGCCGTGCGCGCCGGCGGCAGCGGCAACGTGACGGCGGCGCACCGCGTCTGGCACCTGCCGAAAGTCCCGCAGCGCATCGGCTCCGGCGTGCTCCACGGCGGGCATCACTACATCCTCACGGACGGCGGCATGGCCGAGTGCCGCGACCTCGCGACGGGTGCGCTCGTCTACAACGAGCGCCTGAAGGGCCCGGGCCCGACGGCGCAAAACTGGTCGTCCCTCGTGCGCAGCGGCGACCGGCTCTACGCGGTGAACCAGGGCGGCGACGCCTTCGTGTGGCGCGCCGCGCCGAAGTTCGAGCTGCTTGCGACCAATTCGATCGGCGACAAAGTGATCGGGAGCATGGCGGTGTCGGACGGGATGATTTTCATCCGGGGGTATCGGAATTTGTGGTGTGTGGGGAAGTGAGCGGCCTGGCCTTCAGGGCAGCTCATAAAGTTCGACCAACGCCTCGCCGACGCCGCCGTTGGCGCCCGAGACTTGCACGGTATAGGCCCGGCCGGCCGTGAGCGTGGCGACGAGCGCGGCGTCGAGGCTTCCAGACGGAAGCGCAAACGCGCCGACACTCGCAAACGTCGGCGCGAACGCATCGGACCAATTGTCGTTCTCGGCAATCTTCACGCCGGCGGAGTCGAAGAGTTCCACCTTGGGATCGGCGAGCACGCCGCCGACGCCGAAGGCGGTGAGCGCGGGGCCGACGCCGCGGACGAGCACGCGTAACGTGCCGCTGCCGGCGACGTAGAGCCCAGCGATCAGAACGTCGGCACCGGGGCCGACACGGTTGCGCGCGGAGAGGTTGATGAGGCGGTTCGGAGTAGGCGTGGCGAGATCGATGTCGTAGCACTCGACGAGGAGCGCGCCCGCACCGGTGCCGGAAGCGACGACCGACACGCCGCCGTCGAGGAACCCGGACCAGGCGGCGTCCCGGCTGCTGTTGGGAAACACGAACGCGCCCACACGCGCGAAATCGAATCCGGCGGAGTCCGTATTCCAATTGTCGTTCTCGGCAAATTTTTGCCCCCGTGAAAACAACTCGATTTTCGGGTCGGCCATGACCCCGGGGACACCGAAGCTCGCGAGCGCTGGGCCGGCGGCGCGGACGAGGATCCGTTTGGAGTTGCCGTTGCCGCCGACCGTGAGACCGACGTTGAGGGACTGTGCGGCGGCGAGCGTGGTGCGAACGGAGAGGTTGGAAAGTTGCGCGGCGGGAGCGACGAGCAGGGTGGCGGTCGCGGAGATGGCGGCACCGGCGGGCGTGGTGGCGACGCAGGCGTAGGTGCCTGCGTCGGCGAATTGCACAGGTGAGAGCACGAGGGTCGCGGCAGTGGCTCCCGCGATGGGGACATCGTTTTTCAGCCACTGATACGCGGGGGCGGGAGAGCCGCTGCTCGCGACCGTGAGCGTGAGGCTCTGGCCGGTGCGGGCGGTTTGCGAAGCCGGCGAGGCAGTGATGACAGGGGCGGCGGTTCCGGCGGGCGCGGGCAACGCTTGCGTCAGGACCGAGCCGAACGCGCCGACAGCGACGAGGCGGTTTTTGAATTCGAGCGCATCGAAGAGGCTTTGGCCGCTGCCGTGTTGCTCGGGGGTCCAGATTTCAGTGTCGGTGGAGACGAAATAGCTGTTGCGCGCGCCGAGGGCGAGGAATTGGCCGCCGGCGTAGACGATGTTGGCTAGCGCAGTGGCATTGCTGGTCTTCGAGCTCCACGCGAGGCCGTCGAGCGAGGTAACGATTTCGCCAGTGCTGCTGACGGCGGCGAATTTTCCGGCCGCAAAAATAACATCGACGAGCGTGCCGGTCGCGCCGCTCGCACGGGTGGTCCAAACGACGGCGTCGGTGGAGCGGAGCACGGTGCCCGCGGCGCCGACGGCGACATAGGCTCCCGCGCCGTAGGCGGTCTGGTAGAGCGAGGGGGAGCCGGCGAGGGGCACGGGTATCCATGCCGTCCCGTCGGTGGAGGCGAGCATCGTGTTGTCGCCGACGGCGAGGAAGCGGCCGTTGACGTGCTTTACGCCGCGAATGGTCTGGGACGTGCCGAAGCCACGGCTCGTCCAATTCACTCCGTTCGGGGATGTGATGTAAACATTGCCACCGCCACCGCCGCCGACCGCGACAAACAGGTTGGCGGGCGCTCCGCCGTAGGCGATGTCGTTGAGTGTGCCGCCGGCACCGGAAGATCGCTCGCTCCACCGCACGCCGTCATACGAGATGTTGAGCAACGAGGAGAGCGCGCGGCCGACGGGCGGCTGGGCCGTGCCGACCGCGACAGCGACGGTGCCGTTGGTGGCGATGGCGCGGAAGGAGCGGCCCTCGGCGCGACCGATGCCGCTCCAGAAAACGCCATCGACAGACCAGCGCAGCAAATCCGGCGCGGCCGCAGCCATGACGTAGGTGTTGCCGCCTCGGGTCAGCGTGAAGCTCGCGGTGTTGAGCGAAGAGGCAGGCGTGATTTCCCGCCACGTGATTCCATCCGCGGACGTGAGGTAGCGGCCGGCGGACGTGGCGAGAGCGGCGAGAAAACCGCCGTCGGCGAAATGCAGGTCAAGCACGGTCACCGAGGTGGAGGCGTTGGACAATCGGCGCGTCCAAACCTGCCCATCGGGCGAGGTGTAGATCGCGGAAGCGTTCAGGACGGCGGTGGCAAACAGGCCCGCGCCATAGGCGAGGTGCGCTGTGTTCTCCGGCAGATCGGGTCGCACGCTCCAAGCGACGCCATCGGTCGATGTGAACACCCGACCGCCGGATGTAAGCACGAGCCACTGCCCGGCACCGAACGCGACCCCGGTGGCCGCATCGGTCGTGGGCAGCGAGATCGCGCTCCAAGCGAGCCCATCCACCGAGGTGAGCACGGTGCCCAAAGAACCGACCGCCACGAACCGGCCGCCGCCAAACACAATCCGGCCAAGCGAGCGGCCGTCCGTCAGCCCCGATTCGCGCGGTGTCCACGTAGTCCCATCGGCCGAGGTCAGCAGCCCGCCGAATGAAGTGAGGGCCACATGGCGGCCGTTGCCAAACGCGATTGGGCCGACGGCGGCGGAGCCGGCGATCCGCAGCGCGCTCCAGTCGAGGCCGTTGATCGAGCGCAGCAGCGTGCCGCGCTGGCCGGAAGCGAAGAAGGTGCCGTTCACGTAGGAGACGAGGCTGAGCGAATTGCCCTGGGGAAGGGGCGTCGCCCAAGTCCAATCCGGAGTGGCTGCGACGGTCTGCAGCACGGGCTGGCTGGTGATGGAGCCGCGCGAATTCGAAACCACGACGCGATACGCGCCGCTGTCGGTGACGGACCACGCGGCGCGGAAGAGTGCCGTGCCCGTCTCGCCGGGTAGCGCGATATCATCCTTGCTCCATTGATAAGTGAGCGGAGTGCTGCCGGCCTGGAGCGCCGGAGCGGTGAGGGCGTAGCGCGTGCCGGCTTGCAAAGTGGCACCCAAGCCCGCGGGTGCCCGGGTCGCACCGGCAAATACCGGGGCGCTTTCCTCGATCGTCACGACCGCCGGTGCGGAGTCGAGCGTGCCGCCCGAGTGGGTGAGGCGAACGAAATACGTGCCGCCGGCGGAGGCTTGGACGACGGACACCGCATAGGTGGAGCGGCTCGCGCCTGCAATGGCCGCACCATCCTTGAACCACTGGTAGGTGAAACTGGCCGCGCCGCTCGCGGTGACCGAAAGCGAGAGGTTGGCGCCGGCGGAAAGAATGATGGCGGCGGGTTGGGAAAGGATGAAGGCACCTGATGCGCTGAGGGTGCGAACGAGTCCGGTGCGGGTCACATTGCCTTCGCGAAAAGTGCCGGTGGCTAGGAGCAGGTTGCCGTCGTCTAAGAGATGAATCGCGGAAAACTCGGGGCGAGTATCGAAAGCGAAACCCGGGTTGGGTGGGGTGCGTGCGACAGAAAATGCGACGGCCAAGGATTCATCAGCGGCCCCGGAGGAATTCAGACGAGTAAGCGCGGCTGCGGCAGAAAGGACACTGGAGGTTGTGCTCCGGCGGGAGACATACACCGCGCCGTCGCGGGTGGGAACAAGATTGGCCACCAATTCGACCGAAGGAGTGGCGGGGACAAAAACGGGATCGACGGCTCCGTTGGGTTCAAGCAGTGCGATTCGGCTCCGAGGGATGCCGTTGAATTCGGAAAACGAGCCACCGACCAAAACGCGCCCGCCAGGCAGTGGCGCGAGGTCGTAGACTCCGACACCCAAGCTCGGGGACCCACCGGACGAAAACGCCGGATCGGTCGCGCCATCGCGGGCCAGCCGCCCGACACCGGGACGCCTGATGCCGTTGCTGGAAATGGAGCCATCTGTGGCGTAGAGCACGCGCTCGTCTGGCAGGGCAGCCAGATCGGTCAAAAAAAACGTGATGAGCGGTTCCCCGAAAAATGGGACGAAGGATGGGTCAAGGCTGCCATCGGCGTGGAGCCGCGCGATGCGGCTGCGTCCGACCCCGCCGATGTTCGTGAAGCCGCCCCCAATGAGCATTCGTCCGCCGGAAAGGGCCCGGACGATGGTGATAGCGTTGTTGAAGGTTGCGTTCAGGTTGAAGGTAGGGTCGAGGGTGCCGTCGGCGTTTAGTCGTGCGACGCCGGCGCGCGCGGTGTCGTTGACGCGGGTGAACTCGCCCGCAATCAGCAGGCGTCCGTCGCCTTGCACGGCGAGACTTGAAATGTTGCTGGCGCTGGCGGTGAACGCCTCGTCGAGTGTGCCATCAGTGTTGAGCCGTGCGATTGACGAGCGCGCGACGCCGTTTACTCGGCCGAAAGCCCCGGCCACGACAATTTTTCCGCCCGCCACTTGCGCCATCGCGAAGACATCGCCGTCGATCGACACATTGAATCCCGGATCGATTCGGAGAACTTGCGGTAGGGTGGTCGGCACGACGTGCAGTTCGACGGGGTCTGAGTAGGCGACCGAGAGGCCGTCGTTCACGCGCACGTCGTAGGTGTCGATGTCGCTGCGGCTCGCGGGTGAGAAGGTGAGCGTCGCGGTGGTCGCGCCGGAAAGGGGAAAGCCGTTGCGGCGCCATTGGTATTGGAGCGCACCGGTGACCGGAGAGGGCGCGACGACCAAAAAGGTAACGGCCTCACCGGCCGTTGCGACTCGGCTCACCGGTTGCGCAGTGATCGTGGGCGGTGACGCGGTGCCGCGCAGAATCGCCGGGGCGCTCGTGACGCCGCCGGCGGAATTCGAGACTGTCACGTGGTAGGCACCGGCATCCGTCACTTGCACGTCGGTGAGATCGAGCGTCGCAGCAGTCGCCCCGGCGAGCGCGATGCCGTTGCGGAACCACTGATAGGTGACAGTCGTCCCGGAGGCGGTGACGGAGAATGTGGCTGCGTCGCCTGCATTGGCCGTGCGACCGGATGGCTGCGCCGTGATCATGGGCGCGGTTTGGGTGTAGCCGGCTCCGACGAGACTCAGAAAAAGCGCGAGCTGACGAAGAAGGTGCATGAGAAATTGAAGCGTTGTTTGCGGACATGAGGCGGGACGCCTCGTCCACGTTGGCGAAGTTTAAAACGTCCCCTTGATCCCGATCGTCCAGAGCGAGCCGTAGCGTTCGACGAAGCTTTGGGTGGCGTGGGGCGGCGTGTTTGGGCCCACGGTGGTGCCGCGGTTGGGGATGTCGGTCACGTTGCGGAGATTCGCGAAGAGCGTGAGGCCGCGCCACAGGGTGAATTCGCCGAGCAGGTCGAGCTTCGTGAAGCCGGGCGTGTAGTTGTAGGTGCCGGGCTCGATGCTCAGGCCGGCGACCGTCGCCTCGACTTGGTCGGCGCGCCACGTCCAGTTGGCGCGGAGGTTGTAGCGCGGGCGCGTGAAGCTCAGGCCCCACGCGGCGTTGCGCGGGATCTCGTTGAAGGCGTTGTTGCCGAGGAAACCTTTCGCGGCGCTCGTGCGCTGGAGGCTGCCGTTGGCGAAGACTTGGAGGCCGCGCGCCCACGGGGGCAGAAACGTGAGCGCCTGCCGGTAGCTGAAATCGAGGCCCTCGACGCGGACGCTTCCGGGGAGATTGCGCTGCGTGGAAACTTCGTAGGGGGCATACTCCGTGGCATCGAGCGCGTAGAGCGCGAGGAATTCGGGCGTGGCGGGGAAAACGGTGGCGGCGAAGAAATTTTGAAATTGGCGGCGGTAGGCGCCGAAGGAAATCTGGCCGACGCCGGCAAAATAATACTCGGCGCGCATTTTTACGGTGTTGGCGGTCCACGGCTTGATGGCGGCGTTATTGACGACGATGCGGTTGGCGGAACTCGGCGCGTTGTCGGTGTTGGGCAGCGTGAGGCCGCCGGCGTATTGGCTGAAGTCGGGCGGCCCGATGCTCGTCGAGACGGCGGCGCGGAGGAGGAAATTTTCGCGGAGGTGATAGGTGGCGTTGAGCGATGGAAAATAGCGGAGATATTCTTTCTTAACGTGGGTCGCGCGCTCGAGGAACGTGAGCTTCGAGGTCGCGAGGGCGTCGGTGGTGATGGGGATGACGGCGCCGGCGGGCGTGCGGAGCGGGCGGCCTTGGGCGTCGCGCTGGACGTTGCGCGTGAGATCGGTGAGCGGGCCCTCGGCTTTCACGTTGGTCTGCTCGAAGCGCACGCCGCCGACGAGGAGCAGGCGGCGGTCGAGGAGCGCGACATCGCCACGGAGATAGGTGGCGGAGACGGCTTCCTGCGCGCGGATGGAATTGGTGACGTGCGAGCGGTAGAGGGCGTTGTCGTCGAGGGTGAACTCGGCCGGGTGCGTGCGCCAGTAGGCGAAGACTTCCTTGGAATCGAGGTGCTGGATTTGCGGAAAACCATAGGGCGCGAAACGCGTGGAGAAGAGCGGATCGAGGAACGGGAGCGCGGTGCCGTTGGTGAGGTTGCCGCGGCCGTCGCGGCCGACGTGGGTGTAGGTCGAGGTCCAGGTGCGCTTGTCGCGCATCGTCTGGCGGAAATCGAGGCCGGTGCGGAGCGTGACGGGCACGGCCCAGAGAAAATCGCGGCGGGCGTTCGCGGTGGCGGTGAAGTTGATGTCGTCGGCGCGCTGCGGCGTGGAGGTGAGGGTGTTGAGCGCGTAGTTTTCGAGGCGGTAGGGATCGACCGGGAGTTTGGTGGTGTTGTCGGTGACGGTGATCACGCCGGGGCGAATGAGGCCGGTGTCGGCGAAACCGATTGTGACGCCGGTCCGGCGCGCCTGCACGGCGAGGAAGCGCTCCTTGTCCATGTCGCGGATCGCATTCTTGCCGTAGGCGCGGCCGGTGGCGAAATCGAATTTCCAGAGCGGGCCGTCGTGGCGCCACGCGAACGTGGGCAGGTAGGTGCGGTTTTCGCGGACGCGGTTGCCGGCGTTGTTGAGCGTGAGCTGGCCGAGGCCGGCGACGCCCTGCACCGAGGTCGGGGAGATGGACGAGGCGACGATCTGCGTGGGGGTAAAGGTGAGCTGGCGGGAGGAGATCCAGCCGTCGAACGACGAATACTGATACGAGAGCGCGAGGCGGTCGCGCGGCGAGAGGCGGAGGTCGAGCGTGACGCCGAGGGAGTCGCGGTCGGATTCCTTCGGCGCGTCGTTGACCTGAAAGGCCGAGAGGTAGGGGCGGCCGGGCACGGTGGCGGGAAACGCGACGGCATTGGTGACGGCGCTGTTGCCGCGCCAGGTGTTGATGGCACGGTCCTGACTGGAGTATTGCGTCGAGGCGCCGGCGGAGAGCGTGAAGCCGAAATTTTTGTTCACCGGCACGACCCAGGAAAAATCCGCGCCGGGCCAGACCTTCCGCCGCGGGTCGCGATCCATCGCGGCGCCCTTGCCGAGGCCGCGATAGTCGTCGCGCATCAGGAGGTAGAGACTGCCGTTGAAGACGGGGCGCGAGCGCTCAAACGAGCTGCGCGGGACGAGATTGATGGAACCGGCGAGGGATTTGCCGGGCGTGTCCGGCGTGGGCGAGTGCGAGACCTCGATGCGCGAAATGTTGTTGAGGTTGAAAAACCCGACCTCGATGCCGCGGCTGGTGTTGTTGTCGCCGGGTGAGGAGAGGCCGATGCCGCCGATGGTGATCGGGGTGTTGGCGGCGGGCGCGCCCTCGATGGAAATATAGCGGCCGTCGCCGCCGCTCATGTCGATGGTGACGCCTGGGAGATACTTCAGGAACTCGGTGACGTTGCCCTCGGAGACCGCGCCGAATTCATCGGTCGAGATCACGTTGCGGATGTTGGCGGCGAAACGCTGCTCATTGATCGCGATGGCGGCGCCGGCCATCTCCTTCGACTCGCCGACGACGAAGCGGTCGAGCTTGATCGGCCCGGCCGCCGGCATCGTCGGAGCGTCGGCGGCGGCAAGGGAGACATCGTGGGTGGAGGTTTGTCCGGCGGCGACGCGCACGGTTGCGACGTGCGGGGCGGTGCCGGTGTAGAAAAGATGGATGCGCGCGTCGCCAGCGGGGACGCCGTCGAGGCGATAGGAGCCATCGTCGTCGGTGAAAGTTTCGAGCGCCGTGCCCTCGACGGTGACGCGCGCGCCGTCAACATAGCTGGCGCTGGCGGCATTGAGCACGCGGCCCTCGATCGAGCCGGTGGGAGCCGGCTCCGCGGCCCGGATGGGGATGAAAAAGGCGGCGATGCAAAAGCTCGTCGCGCCGAACAGGGGCTTGGTTTTCATCGGGGTATTCGGGGTGGGCGCCTCACGCGAGGCGCTCAAGTTTGACGGGATAGGTTTGAAACGCGTTCCACTGGCAGACGATGAGGTCGCTGTTTTCGAGCACGCACACGTCGTGGCCGTGATCGATGATCGGCTGGCCGCGCGTGAGGGGCGTGAGCTTGCCGTCGACGTAGGTGGGCGCGGTGCCACCGGGGGCGCTGATGACTTTGCCGGCGGCGTCGAGGACGACGGTGAAGCCGGAGGGATTGCCGGGGAGTTTGCTGGCGACGGGATCCTTCGACCAGCAGACGCCGGCGTAGAGTTCCTGCCCTGAGATCACGGCGCGGCAGACATTGCAGCCGGGGACGGGAAGCGTCTCGAGGTATTTGCCGTCGAGCGCGAAACGACGGAAGCAAAGATCGGCGCGCGAGGTGACGAGGAGCGTCGCACGATCCGCGCCGGCGCGGAGATCGACGGCGATGCCGTGGGCGTTGTCGAGGCGCTCGGTTTCGGGGACGCCGTCCTTGCCGCCGAAGCGCGCGAGGAATTTTCCATTGCGGTCGTAGCGCAGCACGAAGTTGGAGCCGTAGCCGTCGACCACATAGATGTCGCCGTTGGGCGCGATCGCGGACTCGGTGGGGTTGAACGGCATCGCCGGTTCATACGCGCCGACGCTCATCGGATGGCTAAGACTGAAAATTTCGCGGCCGGTGAGGTCGATTTTGGTGACGCGACCGGTCTGGCGGTAGGCCCCGGTGCCGGTTTTCCAGAGGCCGGAGTCGCAGACGAAGAGAAACTCCGCGCCGTTTTCACGCGCGAGCGTGAGGCCGTGGCCGCCGGGCCAGACGCTGCCCCACGATTCGAGGATCGTGCCGTCGGGTTTGAACACGAGCATCTGGTGATCCGGGTGATCGCCGATCATGAAGAGGCGACCGTCGCGCACTTGCACCATTTCGTGGCAGTTGAGGATCGGGTGGAAGCGGCCTTGGCCGGGCGGCACCCAGTTTTTGTTCACGCGGTAACGGTGGCGGCCGTGACCCACGATGGTTTCCTTCGCGGGATCGGCGGCGGCGCGGAGCGGTTGAATCCAAGTCGACGCAGCGGCGGTGCCGAGGCCGGCGAGAAAATGGCGGCGGGTGGTGGGCATGGTGGGGAGGGTAGGGACGCGTTCGCGATGGGCGATGGCCGGAGCGAGGTTTCCGCGACGGGGCGGGTGGCGGGAGTAGAGAGACCCTGAGTGAATCCCCGGCCTCAGCCAAAGCAAAACATGCCGTTCGGCGCGGCGAATTGGGCCTTGCCGCGTTTTCCCGGTATCAACACCGTCCGCGCGGTGAAAATCGGATTTCTCGGCGGGAGTTTCGATCCCGTTCATTTCGGCCATTTGCTGGCGGCGCAGGATGCCTATGAGCAGCACAAGCTCGACCGGCTGATCTTGGTGCCGGCGGCGCAGGCGCCGCTCAAGCCGAACGATGTGCAATCCAGCATCGAGGATCGGTTGGCGATGTTGCGCTCGGCGGTGGAGTGGGACCGGCGCTTCGAGATTTCGGATATCGAACTGCGGCGGGGCGGGGTGAGCTACACGATCGATTCGGTGCGGCATTTCCGGGAGCTCTATCCCAACGATGATCTTTATTGGGTGATCGGCGGCGATCAGCTTCCAAAGCTGCATCTCTGGAAGGATATTGGAGAGCTGGCAAAGCTGGTTGAGTTCATCTTCCTCGAACGGCCCGGATACCCGATCAAGGCGCGGCCGGATATTCCCGGGCTTCGCCTGCATCGGTGCGACGGCCATTTGCTCGCGATCAGTTCCACCGAGCTACGGGATCGCACGCGGCAAAACCTGGCGCTCGACTACTTTGTCCCCCACAAGGCGATCATTTACATCCGCGACCGCTCCCTGTATCGCGATACGTGATGAAATCCAAAAAATCGGCGGTCCTTGAACTGGTGAAGTTGTGCTGCCGGGTGCTCGATGACAAAAAGGCGGGGGAATTGATGGTGCTCGACGTGTCGGAGCAATCGTCGATTACCGATTATCTGGTGCTGGCCACGGCCACGTCCGAACCCCACCTCCGGGCCTTGCGGGTCGAGTTGGAGAAGGCACTCGACGCCCATCAGATTCATCTCGTCGGAATCGAAAAGGCCCAGGAGAGCGGCTGGATGATCGTCGATGCGTTCGACGTGATGGTGCATCTTTTTTCGGCTTCCGCGCGGGAGAAATACGGGCTGGAGCGACTTTGGCGTGATGCGACGGAGGTGTCGGTCGCCCGGTTATTGGGCACGACAACCAAGCCCGTGGCGAAAAAGAAGGCGCCCACCAAGCGCGTGACCAAGCCGCAGCGCAAGCCGGTCAAACGTTAGCGCGACGTATCTCCGGGACGGAATCGTTTCGGCGAGGCCATCACCCATGCTGCTGAGGCGGTTAAGGTAAGTGCTTGAGTCTGCCTCGTGTTGGCGGCTACCGATTCGTCTCGGTCGAAAGACTTGCAGCGAATGACAACCTCTGGGTTCTACCTGCCCTCAAAGGAGGGTGGCTGGATTTTACAATATTTTGCTAAATCATGTATAACATGTGTTTACAATTCTTTGAACTTGTGGAAATGGAGCGTTGCTCCCAGTTTTCTCCGCACTGCTCACGGCTGAGCGCATATTAATACATCATCACGACCGCTAGGTTTACTCACCGAATAATAACATGAACAAGCACACCACCCAAAAGGGCTTCACCCTCGTTGAAATCATGATCGTTGTGGTCATTATCGGCCTCTTGGCCGCGATGGCTATCCCGGCCTTTCAGAAGGTCCGCGTCGCCTCGCAGGACAAGGCCGTCCTCAACAACGCCCGCCAGATGGCCGCCGCCGCTGACCAATACTACTTGGAGAACGGCGCGAGCTTCGCCAATTCGTCCAGCCTCGTCGGCGCGACGAACTACGTGAAGGCGCTCAACACCGTGGCGAGCGAGACCTACCCGACCGCTTACACGCAGGGCATCACGATCACCATCTCGGGCGTGGCCAGCGCCCGCACCATCACCTACGCGCCCTGATTTCCGGCGTAGCCATTCTCAAAAGCCGCCCGATGAAACTCGAGCGGCTTTTTTTTCAACGTCACGTCGTTTGCTGGCTGGGATCCTTTCGCGGAGCGGTTGGCACGTCTTGACGTGACCGTCCTCTCGGTTCGGACCGACATTCTCGCAAAAAATATACGCAATGCCCGTATTTGAGCGCATGCTATCCCAACCGTTTGATAACCCATGAGATCTCCGCCTCGCGCTTGCTCGGCATTCACTTTGGTCGAAATCATGGTCGTCGTGGTTCTGATCGGATTGCTGGCGACGCTGGCGCTGCCGGCTTTTCAGCGGATTCGGACGGCGTCGCAGGACAAGGCCGTGCTCAACAATGCCCGGCAGCTTTCATCCGCAGCCGATTCCTATTACTTGGAGAGCGGTGCCAATTTCGCCCTGTCCGTCAATCTCATCGGTGCGGGCAACTACGTGAAGCTGCTCAGCACGGTGGCCAACGAGACCTACCCGGACAATTTCACGCAGGGAATCACGCTGACCGTAACCGGCGTCGGCGGCGCCCGCACCATCACCTACACGCCGTAGGTCGGACGATCCGCGTCTCGGCCTGCCGCTCGAATTGGGGTTGTCGTGATTTTTTCGGGTTGGCGTTTCCCGGCTGGTCTGAAATCGCTTTCACTGTCCTGCTGGAAAGTTTTCCGGTGTTCGCATGATCAATCCGTCGCTTGTTGCCTTCGTATCCGACCGGCGTTGCTGGCTTTTCACCCTGATGGCCGCGTTGGCCTGCGTGCTCGGTTTCGTGGCGGTGCCCGATCAGCTCGCGATCAGGTTGGTTTCCAAGGTCGGCTTCTGGTTCGTGCTGGTGGCGTTCGTGATTTGGGTGCGGGCGCTGTGGCTGACGCTCGCCGGAGATATCAAAGCGTGGTCGTGGCGCACCGCTGATTGGGTGTCGTATGCCGTGGTCGCCGTCGGGAGCCTGGTGCTGCTCGCGCACGAGACCTTCGGTTTCAAAATCGTGATGGATGAAATCATGCTCCTCGGCACGTCGATGAGCATGCACCTCGACAAGACGGCGCTCACGCCGCTCCGCGGCAACGACGTCCAGGGTGCTTTCGTGATCCTGGAGGGCATCGTCGACAAGCGCCCCCTTTTCTTTCCGTTTCTCGTCTCCTTGCTGCACGACGTGACGGGCTACCGACCGGCCAACGCCTTCGTGCTTAACGGCGCTCTCACGTTCACGTTTCTCGGCTTGGTCTTTGTCGCTGGGCGGATGCTCGCGGGGCGGATGGCGGGATGGCTCGGTGTGGTGCTCTTTGCGGGACTCCCGCTGCTGGCGCAAAACAGCACCGGCGGCGGCTTCGAGTTGCTCAACCTCACGATGATCCTCGCCACGCTGGTGCTCGGCGTGCGGTGGCTCGACCAGCGCGACGGCAATTCCCTCACCGCGTTTTGTTTTGCCGGCCTGCTGCTCGCGCAGGTGCGCTACGAATCGGTCATCTTTCTCGTGCCAGTCGCGCTGCTCGTGGGCTTCGTCTGGCTGCGCGAGCGTCGCGTGATTCTCACGTGGCCGGTGATTTTTGCGCCGCTGCTGATGGTGCACTACCCGCTCCAACACCGCATATTCGACGTGCGCGCGTCGGCGTGGGAGATGGGCAGCAAGCCCGGCTACACGACGCCGTTTTCCCTCACCTACATCCATGAGAACATCGAGCACGCGCTGAAATTTTTCTTCGACGAGGCGAAAAACCAGCCCAACTCCACGGTGCTTTCCGCGCTGGGCCTGATCGCGCTGCCCTTTTTTCTGCTGCTGGCGTTCAAGCGCCTGCGCTCCCTCGCCTCGGAACCGCCGGCGTCGGTCGCGGTTATCGGTTTTTCGGTCGGCTTCGCCCTGCAGTTTCTCCTGCTGATGTGTTATTTTTGGGGGAAGTTCGACGACCCGGTGATTCGGCGCCTCAGCCTGCCGACACATCTCGCGCTCGTCGTGGCGCTGCTCGCCGTGCTGCATCAATTCAAACGCCCCGCCGTGCTGCGCGTCCTCCTCGCCGTCGCGGGCCTC
>JANXSC010000508.1 GCA_025352845.1 Opitutaceae bacterium | reverse complement strand
CGGTCAACGTTGGGGCCGCCGGCGCGGGTCGTGAGATCGGCGGTGCAGCGGAGTTCGGTGACGGAGCCGGTGGCGTCCTTCACGACTGCATCGCACTTGATGATGCAGGCGTATTTGAGGCGGACTTCACCGCCGGGTTTGAGGCGGAAATATTTCGGTGGCGGCACCTCGGCGAAATCTTCGCTCTCGATGAACACCTCGCGCGTGAGGGCTATCTTGCGCGTCGTCGGATTCTCGTTCTGCGGATCGTTGGTGGCGTCGCACTCGATGACTTCGCCGGGCGCCAGGTTGGTGAGGACAAGCTTGATCGGTTTGAGCACGGCGAGCCGGCGGACGGCCAGAATATTAAGCTCATTGCGGACGGCGTTTTCAAACACTGCGATCTCGGTGACGGAGTCGAATTTCGTGACGCCGACACCGGTGACAAACGTCCGGATCGCGCTCGCGGGGATGCCGCGGCGGCGCAGGCCGGAGAGGGTGGGCATGCGCGGATCGTCCCAACCGGTGACGACCTTTTCGCTGACGAGCGTGAGGAGCTTGCGTTTCGAGAGGAGGGTGTAGCCGAGATTGAGTTTCGCGAATTCGTATTGGTGCGGCAGGGCCCGCGGGAGATCGAGGCTGCCGATAATCCAGTCGTAGAGCGGCCGGTGGTCCACGAACTCGAGCGTGCAGATGCTGTGTGTGATGCCCTCGATGTAATCGCTGAGGCAGTGGGCGTAGTCGTAGAGCGGGTAGAGGCACCACTTGTCGCCGGCGTGGTGGTGCGGCACGTGGCGGATGCGGTAGAGCAGGGGATCGCGGAGCCAGACGTTGGGCGCGGCCATGTCGATTTTCGCGCGGAGGCTGCGCGCGCCGTTGGGAAACTCGCCTGCGCGCATGCGGACGAAGAGGTCGAGATTCTCGGCGACCGTGCGATCGCGGAAGGGCGAGTTGCGGCCGGGTTTGTCGGGCGCGCCGCGATAGGCGTCGGTGTCTTCGGCGCTGAGATCGCAGACGTAGGCTTTGCCGCGGCGGATGAGTTCGAGGGCGTAGTGGTAGAGTGGTTCGAAGTAGTCGGAGGCGAAGAAGGGCTCGGTCGGAATTTTCGATTTTCGATTTTCGATTTTCGATTCGGGAACCGGCGCGAGATAGAAGTCCGGTTTGCCGTTCACCGATTGATCGGCGGCGGTCGCGCCTTTGGATTTCACGCCGAGGCAGTGATCGGCCCAGCCGGCGATGAGCCACTGCACGTCGGCCGTGATGGAGTCGACATACTCGACATCTTCCTTGACGGGATTGGTGTCGTCGAAGCGCAGGTTGCACCGGCCGCCATGCTCGCGGGCGATGCCGAAGTTCAGGCAGATCGATTTGGCGTGGCCGATGTGCAGGTAGCCGTTGGGCTCGGGCGGAAACCGCGTGACGATCTGCGCGTAGCGCTGCGCGGCGACATCTCCGGCGACGATGGCGCGGATGAAATCGGTGGGCGCGGGGGCGGGCGCGGCAGGTGTGGTGCGGTCGGTGGGCTCGGCGGACATAAGGCGTGACGTTGGAAAGCGCGGTGCGGCGAGGCAACGACGCAGTTGGATGGATTAACGTCGAGGGCGAGACACAGCCCTGCGGCGCCAAAGCTTCGGAGGGCAATCGTCCCCGGACGAAGACTGGTGCGAGCGCCGGGAGTCGAACCCGGATCGATGGCTTCGGAGGCCACTACACTATCCATTGTGCTACGCTCGCAGGGAAAACGTTCGCGCCGATCAAGCCGCCGCGCGCGGCGAGCGTCAAGCCTGCGGGGGCTTTGCCTTCGCTTCCCGCCACGCGCGCCACGCTTCCCAGACGATGGGCAGGACGGAGAGGATGATGATGGCGAGGATCACGAGCTTGAAGTTTTTCTGCACAAACGGAAGGTTGCCGAACCAGAAGCCAAGATAGGTAAAGGCGTAGATCCACACGAAGCCGCCGATGACATTATAGGCGATGAAGCGCGAATAGGTCATCTTCCCCACGCCGGCGACGAAAGGCACGAAGGTCCGAACGATGGGCACGAAGCGGGCGAGGATGATGGCGCGACCGCCGTATTTTTCGAAAAACGCGTGGGCCCGCTCGAGGTGTTTTTTGCGCAGAAACATCGAGTCCTCGCGCTTGAACACCGCCGGCCCAAGCTTGGCGCCGATCCAATAATTGAGTGTGTCGCCGACTACCGCGGCGATGAAGAGCAGGAACGCCATCAGGTGAACGCTGAGCCCATTTGCCGGGTTGGCGCACAATGTCCCGGCCGCAAACAGCAGCGAATCGCCCGGCAGGAAGGGTGTCACGACGAGCCCGGTTTCCGCGAAGATAATCAGGAACAGCAGCGCGTAGGTCCAAGTGCCGTAGCCCTTGATGATCTCCGCGAGGTGGACATCGATGTGCAGGACGAAATCAATGAGCTTTTTGATCAGGTCGATCACGGGTGTGGCGGGCAACGGGCGGGAGCTGGGCAAAAAAAAGGCAGGCAGCGAAACTGCCTGCCAAAGGGGAAGTGAAACCGACTCAGACGTCGGGCTTGGTCTTGCGGAGACCCTGCACGCGGTCGCCGGCCTTCCACTGGCCGCGTTTCCGGAGCAGATCGATGCGCTCGAAGCGCTTCAAGACGTTGCGTTTGACGACGAGACCGGAGGAGCCTTGGAGGCTTTTGTGCTGTGACATGGCTTTGAAAATGGGTGTTTGCGACTCGTTAAGGGGGCGGAGTGCTAGAGTTCGCCCCCGCCCATGACAAGTATTTTTCTCCCACGCGTTCGGCGCGCACCACGAGCCACTCCGGAGTGGCGTAGGGATGCGAACCTAGGACGTAGGTTTCGAGCGCCATCAGCCGCTCCGGCAGGCATTTGAACGTGAGGCGAAACTCCTCGGTGCGCTCGACTTTCCCGCCCCAACGGTAGTGCGAAGTGATGGGGCCGTCGATTTGCACGCAGGCTGCCAACCCGCGCTCGACCGCGCCCGTGGCGAGGCGGTCGGCATCGGCGCGGTCGGCAACCGTGGTCCAGGCGACAAACATCGTGCAAGGGTCCGGCCCGCCAAGCGGTCGCGCAAGCCGGGAATTCGATATTGACGGGCTCCGGGACGCTCCTTGCTGTTGCCCGTTTTATTCCGGATTTCCCAGCCTTTCATGAGAAACGACTACATCAAAGACGCCCTGAAGACGATCAACGACCCGAACATCCTCATCAATGTGATGTCGCGGCGCTGAAGCAGCTCAAACGCGGTAACCGCCCGCTCGTCGAGTCGCTCGAGAGACTTTCGACCGAGGACACCGCCCGGCGCGAAGTCATCGAGGGCAAGATCAGCCACGAGCTCGCGAGCTGAGCGCACGCGGCGTTTGCAACTTGGGGCGGCCTTGTTCTGCTAAGCAGAAACGGGCCGCCTTTTTTGTCGCCCGCGCCTGTCGCTCACTCCCTTTTCATCCCTTTTCCCTCATGGCCGCGCAAAAAAAAGACGCCGTGCGTTTTTCCGAGATTCGGAATTCGAAGGCGCTGCGCGACTACACGGTCGACGAGCGTTTCGAGGCCGGCATCCAGCTCCGCGGCACCGAGGTGAAGTCGATCCGCGCCGGCAAGGCGCAAATCAGCGACGCCTTCGCGCGCGTCGAGAAGGGCGAGATCTGGCTGCACAACGCGCACATCGAGCAATACGCCTTCGGCAACATCAACAACCACGATGCGAAGCGCATCCGTAAACTCCTCCTGCACCGTCGGCACATCGACAAGATCCGCGTCGCTCTCGAGACGGGCGGCGGGCGCGCGCTCGTGCCGCTTCGGATGTATTTCAAGGAGGCGCTGGTGAAGGTCGAGGTCGCGCTCGCCACCGGCAAAAAGCAGTTCGACCGCCGCGACGATTTGAAAAAACGCGCCGAGATGCGCGAGGTGGATCAGGCAATGAAGCAGCGGCGCGGGTAGCGATGGGCGCGAGGAATGATTGCTGATTTGCATCGTCGCGCACGCGAAAAACAGGGCTGGCCACCGGGGCTCGTTCCTGTGCGCGGCCTGATGAGTGTGCCGCATTTGCTCGTCGATGACGACGGCCGCGTGGTGATTCTCGACACGGGGCTGCCGGGTGACGGTGCACGGATTCGGCGGAAAATTGCGCGGCTCGGCGCTGGCCCGCGCGACGTGCGCGCGATCTTGCTCACGCATGGCCACCTCGACCATGCGGGCAGTTTGGCCGAGCTCAAGGCATGGTCGGGCGCTCCGGTCTACGCTCATGCACTCGAACAGGTCCACATTGACGGCGTTTTCCCCTATCGTGGTCTGGCGCGCGTGTGTGGCGTGATGGAATGGATAGGTCGCACGATACTGGGCTATCGTCCGGTGAAAATCGATGTGCCGATCGCAGACGGCGACGTGCTGCCGTTTTGGGGCGGGTTGCGCGTGGTGCATTTGCCCGGACACACGCTCGGGCACTGCGGCTTCCACTCGGCGAAGCACGACTTGTTGTTCACGGGTGATCTTTGGGCGCGGATTTTGATGCGGACGCAGGCCTCGCCGGCAATATTTACCAGTGCACCAAGTCTCGTGTGGCCGAGCATGAAAAAGGCGCGCGCGATCGGCGCGCGCTGGATTGTGCCGGGCCACTATGATCTGCCGGGCGCGGCTCGGCTCACGCATAAATTTGCGGAGTTGTGCGAGATGATTGATCGCAAACGACCGATCATCTAGCCGCGAATGCGCTCAAATATTTCGGCACTCCATCGAGTGCCGACGATCGAAACCTCAAGCCCAATGGCTGAGTGCTATTGGCGTTTGCCGTTGAGCAGTTCGTTCACGAGCGCATCGACGCCGTAGACCTGCTTCATCGCCTCGATGATGCCGCGGCAGTCGACGCTCAGCGCGCGCGCGACGCGATCCTCGTAGGCGAAGTCGAGCACGAGGCTCGCGAGGTTGCCGTCGAAAATAATGCCGACGAACTCGCCCGCGGTGTTCACGACCGGGCTGCCGCTGTTGCCGCCGATGATGTCGGCCGTGCTCACAAAGTTAAACGGCGTCTTGAGGTTGATCGCGGATTTTTTGTCGAACCAGCGCTGCGGGAGATCGAACGGTTCCTTGTTTTTGTGCTCGGTATTGCGCGCATAGAGGCCGGCGTAGTCGGTGTAGGCGGCGAGCTTCTGGCCGTCCTCCTCGTAGCCGAGCACCGGGCCGTAGCTGAGGCGGAGCGTGAAGGTCGCGTCGGGCGCGCGCGTCGGTCCCTCGATGGCGAAGCGCGCTTTCTCGATCGTGCTGTGCGCCTGCTTCTTGGTTTCGTCGGCGGCTTCCCACTCCTTGCGCAGCGTGCGGGCGGGCGCATCGATGAGACGCGCGAGTTCGATCATCGGGTCCTTCGCGGCGGCGACGGCGGCGGCTCCGCCATCGTAGAGCTTTTTGCGAAACGCGACGTCGCGCACCTTGGTGCTGTTGACCAGCTCGGCGGCGCGCTCGCGCGGCGATTTGTCGCCGAGGATTTTCTGCGTGAGCGGATCGTTGAAGCCGGCGGTCTCGACCATGATGGTAAGCGCCTCGGTGAGCGTTAGGATTTCGAGATCGGTGTAGACGGGCTTGTCGGAAAACAGCGCGAGCTCGAACGACTCCTTGCGGGCGTCGCCGAATTCCTTGAGGCGCTCGCCGTTTGGCTTCGGGCGCTCGTCGCCGGCGCGAAGGAGATTGCGCGCGAAGCCGAACGAGTCGCTCGCGAGCGCGTGGCCGCCCTCGAGCTGGCGGTATTGCTTGTAGATTTTCATCTGCACGCCTACGGCCTCGGCGATGCGATCATAGGCGGCGCGCACCTCGGTGCCATCGGCGCGATCGCCCGCAGCCTGCTTGAACGATTTTTCCTGCGCGGCCTTCGGTGCCATGATCGTCGGGGAGTAGAGGCCGTTGACGCGGCCGTCGTAGACTTTGCGGGAATTTTGGATGCCGAAGAGATCCTCCTTGGCGCGGCGGGCGTTTTCCTCGCTGCGGTCGCTCCAATTTTTCAGCGCGACCTCAAGGCGCTTCAGGCGCGGCACGACGTAGGGGTATTGCACGTCGCGGAGAAACTTGAGTTCCGCCATCGTGAACTGGCGGTTCGTGCTGCCGGGGTGGCCGGAGACAAACGTGAGCTCGCCTTCCTTCGTGCCGGCCTTCGACCACTTCAGGAAATGCTGAATCTTCGCGGGCTGGTTGTTTTCGTAAACGCGGAAGAGGCACACATCGAGGTTGAAGCGGGGAAACTCAAAGTTGTCGGGATCGCCGCCAAAAAACGCGGCTTGCTGCTCGGGCGCGAAGACCAGGCGCACGTCGGTGTATTTCTTAAAACGGTAGAGGTGATAGGCGCCGCCCTGCCAGAGTGTGACGACATCGCTGCGCAGGCCGGTCTTGTCGAGCGACTCCTTTTCGATCTCGGCGGTGATCTTGCGGCGGGCTCTGACGGCTTCGTCGCCCTTCGCGCCGGGCGGCAGCGCGGAGTTCACGCGCGTCGTGATATCTTCGATCGACTGGAGGACGTTGAGCTCGAGATCGACGCACTTCTTTTCACCGGCGAGGTTCTTCGCGTGGAAGCCGTCGCGCATATAATTGTTTTTCTCGTCGCCGAGTTTCTGGAGGTCGTCGGCGCCGACGTGGTGGTTGGTGATGACGAGGCCGTCGGCCGAGACGATGGAGCCGGAGCCGCCGCTGTTGAAGCGCACGGAGGACTTCATCAGGTGCTCGAGCCACGCGTCGGTGACATCGAAGCCGTATTTCTTTTTGATCTGTTCGCGCGGGGGCGCGGAGTAGAGCCACATGCCTTCGTCGGCGCGGGCGAAAGCGGCCAACAGCAGGCCGGCGGCAAGGGTGAGGGGAAGTTTCATAGGTCGGAACCACTGGCGCAGGGCGGGGCGAAAATCCAGCCGGAAGCGATGAAAGCCCGCCCGGGCCGGGCGAGCGCAGGGTTGCCCTTCGCCGGACTTCGCCCACGTTCCCGCGCTGAATATGAGGCGCACGTTTTTCTTTCTGGCCGCGGCGATGATCGGTGTGACGGTGGCGTGGGCCGCACGTGCTCCCGAAATCTCCGGGCCGCGCAGCGGCAAGTGGGCGCACGAGACGCCGAAGAGCCTCG
>JANXSC010000458.1 GCA_025352845.1 Opitutaceae bacterium | reverse complement strand
GTTGCGCGGGATGTCGCCCTGCCGCGGCATGCCGACCTCGGGCGAATGCAGCGAGTGGCCCTGCGCGATGAGAATCTGCGCGCGCACGAGATCGAGGCCGGTGATGACCTCGGTCACGGTGTGCTCCACCTGGATGCGCGGGTTCATCTCGATGAAGAACCACTCGTGGTGATCGAGATCGTAGAGGAATTCGACGGTGCCGGCGTTGTCGTAGCGAATCTCGCGGGCCATGCGCGCAGCGGCGTCGCAGAGCTCGTTCACGACTTTCTCGGGCAAACCGAAACTCGGCGCGACCTCGATGACCTTCTGGTGTCGGCGCTGCACGGAGCAATCGCGCTCGTGGAGATGAATGACGTTCCCGTGCTGGTCGCCGAGGATCTGCACCTCGATGTGCTTCGCACGCGGGATGTATTTTTCAAGGAAGACCGCCGCATTGCCAAACGCGCGCTCCGCCTCGCCCTGCGCCTCGTCGAGGAGATTGGAAAGGTCGGCGGCCTTGTGGACGACTCTCATGCCGCGACCACCACCGCCGAACGCTGCCTTGATGATGAGCGGAAACCCGATCGTCTTCGCGGTCTTTAGCGCCTCGTCGCGATCGGTGATGGGGTTCTCGGTGCCGGGGAGGGTGGGGACGTTAATGCGCTGCGCGAGGGCGCGCGCGGCGGTCTTGTCACCCATCATGTCGAGCAGCTCGGGCCGCGGACCGACGAAGATCACGCCGGCCTTTTCGCAGGCGCGGGCGAAGTTGGCGTTTTCGGAGAGGAAACCGTAGCCGGGGTGGATGGCATCGACGCCCTTTTCCTTCGCGACCGCGACAATGCTGTCGATGTCGAGGTAGGCGGCGACGGGGCCCTTACCGGCGCCGACTTGGTAGGCCTCGTCGGCCTTGTAGCGGTGGATGCAGAGCCGATCCTCGTGCGCGAACACCGCAACCGTTCGCAGATTCAGCTCGGTGCCCGCGCGAAAGATGCGCACGGCAATCTCGCTACGATTCGCGGCCATCAACTTTTTGATGGGGCGCAATGTGGGTGTGGCGGGAGAAGGGAATGGGTTGGCGGTAGGCATCGAGAATTCCCTTGGTGGATTGAGTAGAAGAACGGACGGAGCAAGCGCGAAGGGTCGGACCGAGCGACGGGTGGCGGTTCCTACACGCGGTGCATGTCGTGGCGTCGTAGGACGGGCAGCCGGCCCGTGTTGGTTCGATCAACGCGGTCAGGCTGACCGCGCTATGCCTGACCGTGGTGTCGCGTGCAGAATGTGAAATGGCCTTCGCGAGCGGCGGCGACGGGTCCGGCATCGACAAGGCTGGCGTGCGGGTATTCAGTTTTTTACCCGCGCCGCAAAAAATTTTCACCATGTCCTTTCCGTCCCGGCTTCTGTTGTGTGCCGCCGTCTGCACATCGAGCGCCTTCGCGAAACCCTACCGCATCACCGTCGCGCCGCCCGCGCAGGATCGGTTTGCGACGGTGGTGACGTTCGACCTGCCAAGCGCCGCGCCGAAATCTGCCGCACTGCGCGATGCGTCGGGCACATCGCTCGCCGTGCAGACGGGCACGGGCGGCATCGGGAGCTTTGTGATCGCGGAGCAACGGGCCGGCGAGACGCTCACCTATGTGTTTGATGAGGCGTCGAAGGTTTCGCACGTGACGGTGACAAACGAGCCCGGCCGGATGCACGTCGCGATCGATGGTGCGGCGGTGCTGGATTATCGGACGGACAAGGACGCGCTCCCGCGCTCCGACATCGATTCGAAATACAAACGCGCGGGCTACCTTCACCCGTTGCTCACGCCGGCGGGGAAAATCGTGTCGGGCGACTATCCCTCGAACCACATCCATCACCACGGGATTTGGTCGCCGTGGACGAAGACCCAGTTTCAGGGGCGCAAGCCGGATTTCTGGAACATGCAGGATCGCACGGGCACGGTGGAATTCGCCGGCATCGATCGCACATGGAACGGGCCGGTGCATGGCGGCTTCGTGTCGCGGCAACGGATGATCGATTTGTCCGCGCCCACGCCGGTCGCGGCGCTGAACGAGACGTGGGAGGTGACCGTTTACGATGTGCGCGGCGCGCCGCTGCCGATGCGCGTCTTCGATCTCGCGATCACGCAGACGTGCGCGACGAGCGATCCGCTCGTGCTGCCGCAGTATCATTACGGCGGGTTGGGCTATCGCGGACGCGATGAGTGGAACGGCAAGGCCAACTTCACGGTGCTCACCTCCGAGGGCGAAACGGATCGGGTCAAAGCGAACGCGACGCGCCTGCGCTGGATTTTTGCGGGCGGGGCGGTCGAGGGAAATGCGCAGGCGGGCGTCGCGGTGTTCGACCGGCCGGATAATTTTCGCGCACCGCAGCCCGTGCGCGTGCATCCCGAGATGCCCTATTGGTCGATCACGCCGTCGCAGCTCGGCGACTGGGCGATCGAGCCGGGCCAGCCCTACGTGGCGCACTACCGGTTCATCGCGGTGGATGGTGTGCCGACGCGCGCGCAGCTCGAAGCGTGTTGGAACGGTTACGCGACGCCGGTGAAGGTGACGGTCGGGTCGATGTAGGCCCGCCCGATGGGCCACGGCCGTCGAGTGAACGGCCTTTGGTTTTGTAGGCCAGCTCGCTTGCGAGCGCTCTTGACCGCGTGGCACCCGAGCGCTCGCAAGCGAGCTGACCTACGATAGGGCGCGGTTGCGGACCTAAATATCAACGGCACTGGCCCGGTGGGCGGGTGGCCAGGCCGACGGCCGGGCTACAACAGGCAATCGAGCATTGATTCGCTCACCGCCCGAGAAATGGCAGCCGCAGTTGGTCGAGGTTCGCCTTGAAGGAGAGGCTGTATTGCGTGCCGAAGGTGCGGCGCGAGGTGTTGCGGCCGCCTTGGTAGAAGTTGCGCCACGAATCGTTCGTGAGATTCGAGCCCGTGAACTCGAGCGCGTAGGCGCGCGTAAATTGGAGGCGCATCGTGGCGTCCCAGCGTTGGTGGCTCGATTCGAAGACCGGCAACAGGTTCGTCGTCGATGCGGCCGTCGTGATTGCTTCGGGGAAAATGGTGGTGCGGACGTTGACGTAGAAAAACCGGCCGGGCGTCATGTAGGTGAGGCCCCAGCTCGCGTTCCAGTCGTAGAATTGCGGTGCGAGCGGCTTGGTGACGAAGCCGGCGCGGTTGGGCGCCTCGCCCTTCGTGTTCTTGTTATAGCTGCCAAAAACTTCCCAGCCGCGCGTGGCCTCCGGAAGAAATTTCAGCCACGGGCGGAAACTCTGGCGCGCGGAAAGCTCGAAGCCCTCGAACCGGCCCTTGCCGCCGTTGTCCTGGCTAATGAGGTCGTAGTCGCCGTAGGCGTTGCCAAACGCGTCTTCCGCGCTGCCACCGATCACGGCCACGCGATCGTTGATGACGTAGTTCGTGACGGTCTTGCGGAACCAGCCGAGCGTCACGCTGCCGGCCGCCTGCGTGTAGAGTTCCATCTGGAGATCGATGTTGCGCGAGTAGGTGGGCAGCAGTCCGGCGTTGTTGACCGAGACAGTGCGCGGCGTGGCGGTGTCGTTGACGGTGGTGCTGGGCAGAATGCTCTGCACGCCGGGGCGCGACATCGAGCGCGTGACGGCGCCGCGGAAGAGGAGGTCGGGCGAGAAGCGATAGGTCGACTGGAAGTTCGGGAAATAATCCGTGTAGTCGCTCGTCGCGCGCTGCGTCTGCGAGTAGAGCGCGAGCTGCTGCTGCAACGCATCGGTGATGCCGCGCGTCGCGGAATTCACGCGATAGAGGCCGCGGAGAAAATTCTCCGTCAGCTCGCCGCGCACGCCGCCCGTCACCGTGAGCTTTGGCGTGACCTTGACGGTGCTCGCGACGTAGGCGGCGGAAATATCCTGCGCCATCGACTGGCTGTTGGTGAAACGCCGCGCGATGTTGGCGGCGGCGATGTCCTGAATCGCGAGTGGGAACTGCCGCATGTAGGCGGCGACCTTGTAGGGATCGAGCAGGGGCGGCTTGCGGATGCCGTAGAGAAATTTGTCGCCGTAGGTGTCGGCGCCGTCGAAGAGCGAGGCGTTGAGGGAGTTCGGGCCGTCGTCGGCGGTGCCGGCGATGCCGTCCGGCCCGAGGAAATTCAGCACGATCTGGCCGGCCTGTTTCTTACGGTGGAGTTGGTAGAGACTGGCACCGGTGCGAAATTCGATGGGGAACCGGAAGTCGGCGAAACTGCGCTTCACGTCGAGCTTCAGGTTCCAGGTGCGGTCGTGTTGGAAACGCGGCGAAGTCTGGAGCGAAAGCCCGGTGCTGTTGGTGTAGCTGTGCAGATCGTAGAGATCGGGGCCGGCGGTTTGCACGAGCGAGAGCGGCGCGGGCGTGTTGGGGTTGGCGGTCATGCGGACGACGACGCCCTGCGCGGCGACGAGATTGAACTGCACCGACTGAATCATCGACGGCAGATCGGTGACGCGGGAATCGGATTTGGAGTAGCTCGCAGAGCCATCGAATTTCCACGCGCCGATCTTGTGCTCGATGCTGCCGACATAGCCGTAGCTGGCGCCGGCCTGGTCGCTGTAGTCGTCGAAGACATCGACGCCGGCATTGCGGATGATGGCATCGGTCGTGGTGGCGGCCGCGTCGATCGTGCCGGGCTTCACGCGGAAGGTGTGGCTGCGGCTCTGGTTGAGGAAGCCGTTGTAGGTGGTCTTGAGTTTGACGACCGTGTTTTGTCCGAGCTTGTAGTCGCCGCCGAGGGAAAGGGTGCGGCGGTTTTTCACCTGCGGTCCATCGACGAGCGTGAAGGTGTTGACGTTGAAGCGGGAGTTTTCGGTGACGGGATTGGCGACCGTGCCCGCGACAAACGGCGAGTAAGTCATCCCGTAGTTGTGCTGCGGGTTGATGACGTTGCTCTCGAAATAGGAGAGCGTGAGGCCGAGCGTGTTGTTGAGAAACGCCTCCGAGTAATTGACGCTGCCGCCCGGCTTGAGGCGGTGGGTGGGGCGAGCGCCGGGGCCGGGAACCTCGCCGAGCCGGAGCATCTCGCTGTTGGCGGAAATCGTGAACGTGGAGCTGAAGCGGCGGCCCTTTTGCGCGAAGGCGTTTTTCGTCACGGCGTTGATCACGCCGCCGGTGTTGGGCGACATCCACGGCGGCGGGGCCTTGAAGACCTCGATGGTTTCGATGTTGGCGATGGTGGCGGAGCTGAACTCGAAGGCGCGGCTCGACGCGTCGCTGCTGCCGGTGCTCGAGCGCGGCGGCGTGCCCGCGGCGGCGGGAATCTGGCCGTCGAAGGTGAAGAGCGTGGACTCGGGGTCCTGCCCGCGCATCGAGACGGTCGAGGCGTCGGCGTTGGTGAAGTTCACCTGGATGCCGGGCACGTAGCGGAGGAACTCGCCGATGTTGCCATCGGGCACGATGCCGAGCGTGTCGGCGGAGATGGCCTGGAAAAACACGTCGGACTTTTTCTGCGAATTGACGGCGGCGGCGTTGCCCTCGATCTCGGCAGCGACGGTGAAGGCGGCGAGTTTGTAGATGCCGGCGGTGAGGTTGAATTCTTCGCGCGAATTTTTTCCGGCGCTGACGGAGACGGTGCGCTTCTCGGGGTCGAGACCATCGTAGCTCACCTCGAGTTGCACGGCACCGGGCGCGACGTTGCGCAGAGTGAACGAGCCGTCGCGGTCGGTGAGCGCGGACTGGTTGGTGCCGGCGATGCGCACCTCGGCGGAGGCGAGGAACTGGCGGGTGTTGGAGTTGGCGACGGTGCCGGTGATGGTGCCGGTGGCGGGCTGGGCCGCGGCGGGCAGGGCCAAGACGAGCGCACCGGCGGCGGCGAACACGGCGGTGAGCCGGCGGAAAAATAATAACGTGAGCGTGGTCATGATTGAAACAAGGGGTCGATGAGCGGCTAAAGAGTGAGCAGGAGGGGTCGCGGGAAGGTGAGCCAGTGTGGGGCGGGGCGGACAGTCCACACGTTGCATTGACGGATGAGACGTGAGAATCGACCGCGGACTTGATTGTCCGAAGTCCTCACGCGCGTTTGGCGCGGGCTGGACACAACCCTTGCGCCGGGGTCGCGTCTTAGCTGAAAGTCCCCCATTTATGATGAACTCTGCGCGCCCCGTTGGTCGTTTCCTGATTTTTGCCGCGATGGTGTCGAGCGCCACCGTGCTCGCCGCCAACCAGCCCGTCGAAATCAACTGGCTGGGCCAAACGCCGGCACCCGCCGCGACCGGCGTGAGCTGGGGCGTGCCGTGGCCGAAAGGCGCGGTGCCGAAGGCGCAGAAATTTTCCCTGGCCGCCGCCGATGGAAAAAATCTCCCGCTCCAGACGTGGCCGCTCGCCTACTGGCCGGACGGCTCGCTGAAGTGGAGCGGCTTCGCAACCGTCGCCGGGCCGGCGACGGCGGGGCCATTCACGTTAAGCGCCGGGGATGCGCCGGTGGGCGCTGGGGCTTCGGTGCGCGTGCGTCACAGCGACACGGGCGTCGAGGTCGATACCGGCAAACTCCGGGCACGAATTACTAACTGGGGTCCGAATCTGATCGACTCGCTCATCGTCGATGGCCGCGAGGTCGCGCGAAACGGTCGGCTCGTGTGCATCCTGCAAAACGGCCCGAGCGGCAGCGCGGAGGACGCGCCGCGCCGCGAAAAATTCTCCGGCAAGATTAACACCGTGGTCATAGAGCAATCGGGGCCGGTGCGCGCGGTGTTGAAAATCGAGGGCGTGCACAAGGCGGTCGGCGGCTCGCGCGAGTGGCTGCCATTTACGGTGCGACTTTATTTCTACGCGGGGCAGGAGAGCGTGCGGCTCGTCCACACCATCATTTACGACGGTGACGATCAGAAAGATTTCATCCGCGGGCTCGGGCTCGAGTTCGGCGTGCCGCTCCGCGAGGAGATTCAGAATTGCCACGTGCGTTTCTCGGGCGAGGACGGCGGACTCTGGGCCGAGCCGATTCAGCCCGCGGTCGGCCGGGGCAACGCGATCGTGTCGTATCCGACGGCGGGCGGCGGCAACGTTTATCCGGATCAGCTCGCGGGGAAACGCATTCCCAACAAAGCGGACCTCAGCGAGCGCAGCCAGGGCTGGCTCGCGGACTGGGCGGTATGGGACTCATTCAAGCTCGTGCAGCCGAACGCCGACGGTTTCTCCGTGGTGAAGCGCACGAATCCGCAGAGCGCGTGGATTCCCTGCGGCGCGGGGAAGCGGGCCTCGGGCCTCGTGTTCGTGGGCGATGTGAGCGGCGGACTCGGCGTGAGCGTGAAGAATTTCTGGCAGTCGCACCCGGCTTCGCTCGAAGTGGCCAACGCTACGACCAACGAAGCCACGCTGCGCGCGTGGCTCTGGTCGCCCGACGCTGATGCGATGGACATGCGGCACTACGATACGCGCGCGCACGGACTCATCGCGGTCTATGAAGATGTGCAACCGGGCCTGAGCACGCCGCTCGGCGTCGCGCGCACGAGCGAGCTGACGCTCTTTCCGAGCGGCACCGTGCCGACGCGCGCGCAAACGGTGGCGCTCGCGCAACTCGGCGCGCAGTTACCGGTGTTGGCTGCGACGCCGCAACACCTGCATGCGGCGGGCGCGTTTGGCGTGTGGAGTCTGCCGGACAAATCGACGCCGTTCAAACGTGCCGTCGAGGAGCAGCTCGAGACCACGCTCGCCTACTACTTGAGCCAAGTCGGGCAGCAGCGCTGGTATGGCTTTTGGGATTTCGGCGACGTGATGCACAGCTACGACCGCGAGCGGCATGTTTGGAACTACGACCTCGGCGGCATGGCGTGGGACAATACCGAACTCGGCACCGACATGTGGCTCTGGCTGAGTTTTGTGCGCACGGGCCGCGCGGATATTTTCCGTATGGCCGAGGCGATGACACGCCACACGAGCGAGGTGGACTGCTACCACCTCGGTGCGCTCGCGGGTCTCGGCTCGCGGCACAACGTCCGCCACTGGGGCTGCGGCGCGAAGGAAGCGCGCATCAGCATGGCCTACCTCAAGCGCTATTATCACTACCTCACGACCGACGAGCGCACCGGCGATCTGATGCGCGAAGTCGCGAACGCCGACTACCGCACGCTCGACTTCGATCCCATGCGCCTCGCGCAGCCGGCGACCGAGGAGGAGAAAAAGCATCCCGCGCGCCTCCGCGCCGGCCCGGACTGGTTCGCCTTTGTCGGCAACTGGGCGACCGAGTGGGAACGCACGGGTGACACGAAGTGGCGCGACAAGATTCTCGCGGGCGTGGAGTCGTTTCTCGCGATGCCCTACTGGCTGAAGTCCGGCCGCAACCTCGTCTATGGCTACGATCCGAAGACGGGAAAACTTTTCCAGGTCTCCGATGTCGTCGGCACCTACAACCTCAGCACGATTCAGGGCGGCGCGCAGGTGATTTTTGAACTCAACGAATTCCTCGATCATCCCGGCTGGCAGAAAATGTGGCTGCAATACTGCCGCCTCGGCAACGCCCCCGCCGACGTGCTCACGCGCGACAAGGAGACGGGCAAGGAGGGCGACGACGGCCGCTACCTCGGTGAACAGGGCGCAAACTCGCAGGGCACGCCGCGCCTCGCCGCCTACGCCTACGCGAAAACGAAAAACGCCGCCTTCGCCAAACCCGCCGTCGCCTCGCTCCTCCGCTTCGGCAGCGGCGCGGTGACGACCACGCGCGTCGAAGGCCCGCTCGCGCTCAACCCGGTGGACGAGGCGTCGCGCATCAGCACCAACGGCGCCGCGCAATCCGGCCTCAGCGCGATCGAAATTCTAGAGCTGTGCAAAGATCAGTTGCCGACGGAGGTGCCGCCGCCGGAGGCGAATCCGTTTGGTCGCGGCGGACGAAGCGGTCGCGGCGGCGCACCCGCTGCGCCCGCCGGCAACGCCACGCCGAATCCCGCCGCCGCCGGCGGCGATGTGCGCAACAGCCGGATGGCCCCGGCCACCGCCGAGCCTTCATCGTCGGTGCCACCACCTTCCCGCCCGTAGCGGCTGGGCGAAAACGGTGAGTGGTCCGTGCGGCGTCGAACTCGCACGACGCTCTTCCGCGAGCGCATTCTATGCCGCTTCTAGCTCAACGCCCGCCACGCCCCCAAGAGCAGGCTACCTGCAAGGGTGTAGCGAGCAGCCCCGACGGCCCCTTTAATCCCACGCGTCATCGGTCTGCTCCGACCTGAATATATCCCTTGCTTCACTTATGGTCGGCTTGGCTCTGGCATTTTGGTCGGCTGCCCGGGTTGCAGAGAATCGAAAAAACTCCGTGCTAGCGGTTCAATGGTTTCCTTCGTGCCGGCCGGAAACTCTGCAACGAAGCTGAACAGTTCGGTCGGACTAAGCACATGTCTAATAAAAGCGCCGGACTTCTCTCGTATCACTTCGAACGTCTGGCTTAGGGTCGCGTTGAACTCTGAAAATGTCGGCTTCGTCACTGTCTGACCTGGCTTTCTGAAATTTTCATAGAGGCTATTAAGATCAGGCTTAGGCGAGTCCCAAGATACACTTAATACACTAAACTTTACGCCGTCCGAAGTGCGTCCACTGATGCCATGCATTTTGAGGTCCCGGCCATCCATCTTCTTTGCTGCGATCGTGAAATCGCTAAACGGAAGCGGCATGAGAACCGTATATCGTCCTTCTGTAGATTTGGCTAGATACCACCCGGTCTCATTCTTCGCGGTCACGTCCTGACGGTGCATTATAACCTTTGGCTGTTCTTCCGAGCGTGCCGACACGGCATCGCCGAGTAACGTGGCTGCGATAAGCAAACAGATCGAGGGCTTCATCTTTCAGAGAAGTGGTATTCGGCTGCACCGCGTTTTATCGCGATTCGGCGTATTAAGCGATGGTGCCTGGTCTGGCTGATTTTGAGGGGTGAATTTGGCGAACCCGGCGGGTGCGGCGGCCCGGGGAGATTCCTATTAGCGCAACGCAGTGAGTGGAGAAATCAAGGCAGGAGCGGGCGCCGGCTACTCGCCGCTGAAAATCGCCACGCCGGCGGAGCCGGACGAGAGCCGCCATCCGCGATACATGCCGGCGGAGTTGAAGGGCAGCGCGATGTTGCCGGCTTTGTCGATGGCCACGACGCCGCCGTCGCCCCCGAGCTGCCCGACTTTCCTGATCGTCGCGGCGGCGGCCTCCTTCAGCGGCGTGCCGCGATATTCGAGCTGCGCGGCGATGTCGCGCGCGACGCCGACGCGGATGAAATATTCGCCCCAGCCGGTCGCGCTCACGGCGCAGGTGGCGTTGTGGGCGTAGGTGCCCGCGCCGATGATGGGGGCGTCGCCCACGCGGCCGAATTTCTTGTTCGTCATCCCGCCCGTCGAGGTGCCGGCGGCGAGGTTACCGCTGCGGTCGAGGGCGACACAGCCGACGGTGCCGTAGCGCGCCACCCGCTCGAAGTGATCCGCGGGGAGGAGGCTGCTGGTTTTCTTGGCGGCCTCGCGCTGTTTGGCTTGTTCGAGCTGTTTCCTGCGAAACTCGGTTTGGAAATACTCGTTTGGCACCAATTCGAAACCCTGTTGCTTCGCGAATTTCTCCGCGCCGTCGCCACTCAACATGACGTGCTCGGATTTTTCCATGACAGCGCGCGCGAGCGTGATGGGATTCTTGATGTGCCGGACGCCGGCGATCGCGCCGGCGGCCTGGGTGCGACCATCCATGATGGAGGCATCGAGTTCGCAGGTGCCGTCGGCGGTGAAGACGGCGCCCTTGCCGGCGTTGAACAGCGGCGAGTCTTCGAGAATCACGATGCCGGCCACGACCGCATCGAGCGCGGAGCCGCCGCGCTCAAGCACGGCGTAGCCGCCCTCGCGCGCTTCGGTGAGTTTGGCGCGATACTCCGCTTCCCGCGCGGGCGTGAGGCTGGTGCGCTCAATCACCCCGGCTCCGCCGTGGAGGACGAGCCCGAAGGGTCGCTCGGCGGCGAGTGTGGAGACCGACACGAAGACGAAAACCAGGGCGAAAATTTTATTCATGAAATGTGGATCGGAGATGTAGCGCGGAGCTTCAGCCCGCGCTTGGGCACTCCGGGTAGCCGAAGCGCGGGCTGAAGCACCGCGCTACGGGGCGACGAGTCGCCGCCCGACGATGATGAGATCGCGCTCGATCCCATCGAGCACGGCGACGCGAGGGAGATTGGCCCAGCGGGCGAAACCGTGCGTCTCGAAAAGCCGCAGGCTCGGCTCGTTGTGGCCGAAGATGTAGCCGAGCAGCGTGTGCAGCCCGAGCGCGGGCGCGCGGGAGAGCGCCTCGTTGAGCAGTCGCTTCCCGAGCCCGAGGCGGCGATGGGTCTCCGCCACATAGATCGCGAGCATCGCGGTGCCGTCGTAGGCGGCGCGCGGGTAAAAAGTGTCGAAGCTCATCCACGCGCATAGGGTGCCGGCCGCGTCGACGAGCACCCACAACGGCCGCGCGGGATTCTGGTGCGCCTCGAACCAAGCGCGCCGCGACTCGACGCTCACCGGCTCAAGATCCGCGGTGACCATGCGCCCGGGAATCGTGGCGTTGTAGATCGCAACGATGGCGGGGAGGTCGGCCTCGGTCGCGGCGCGGAGGGCAAACAGGCTCATGTCGCAGAAGGCGTGGAAAAAGGGTCTGTCATTCTGAGCGCAGCGAAGAATCCACTTGGATCAACGCGGCCTTTTCCGAGGTGCGAATGCCCTGCTGGATTCTTCGCTGCGCTCAGAATGACAAGCAGAAGAGGTTTTTTAGACACCCTCGCAGCGCGGGTGCGCCGTGCCGCGCTCACTTCTTCGCCGCGTCCGACGCCGGCAATTTGGAGAAACTGATCTTGCTGAGGATATCGAGCAGGCGGTTGCGCAGCAGCTCGTCTTCCTCGGCCGTCGTCTTGCTGTAGCTCTTGCCCTCGATCACGCGC
>JANXSC010000443.1 GCA_025352845.1 Opitutaceae bacterium | reverse complement strand
GGCGATCACGCCCGATTGTGAGCATCCGGTAATCGGGGTGCGGCCGGGGGGGGGGGGAATTCACGAGGAAACGATCACGTCGAGCGACAGCTACAACACCGTCGATCTCGGCGACTACTTCGCCGATCTTGCCGAGCGGCGCGGCATTCACGCGTGAGAAATACTGCCGGCAGACCGGCGGGCGACCCGTGGCGACCGGCTTCTGCTACGAGAGCGGGACGAATAAAGATTTTCTCACCGTCGAAGAACTGCGGCAGATGATCGCTGAGATGCAGGAACTCGGCTACAATCATCGCCTGACCGATATGCAGTGCGCGCTGGGTTTGTCGCAGTTGCGGCGGCTCGACAGTTTCATCGCGCGTCGCCGCGAAATCGTCGCGGCCTACAACGCCGCGTTCTCGGATATAGACTGTCTCCAAACGCCCGGCCTGCGCACCGCGGCCCATGCCGCCACCACGTCGTGGCATCTCTATTCGGTGCAGCTCGATTTTAGCGCACTGGGCCGGACGCGGTCGCAAGTGATGGCGCAACTCCGCACCGAGGGCGTCGGCACGCAGGTGCTATATATTCTGGTCCACCTCCCACCGTGGTATCGCCAGCACTACGGCTATGCGCCGGGCAAGTGCCCGATCGCCGAGAGCTTCTACTCCTGCGCGCTCAGTCTCCCGCTTTATCCTGCGATGACCGATGGTGACGTCGAGAGCGTCATCGTGGCAGTCCAAGCCCTCGAACCTATCGCCGCCGTATGCATCATCCCCGCGCGCGGAGGCAGCAAACGCATCCCGCAGAAAATATCCGTCCGTTTCTCGGTCGACCCGTTTGGGCCTATTCCATCGAGGCGGCATTGGCTTCGGACTGCTTCGAGGAAGTCATGGTCTTGACCGACGATCCCGAGATTGCGGCCATTGCGCGCGAGTGCGCTGCCACGATGTCGTTTGCGCGTGAGACGCGGACGACCGGCGATTTCGCCGGCTTCGACAAAGTCGTGCATGAGGTGCTGACCCGTTATCGCGCGCAAGGCCGTCGCTTCGCGCACGCATGCGCGCTCTTTGCCACCCCTCCCTTGGTCACGCCCGCGCATCTCGTTCACGGCTTCGAGCTGCTTTGGGCCGATGCGCACCTCACTGCCGTGCTGCCCGTGTTGCGCTTTTCGTTCCCGGTGCAGCGCGCCATTGCGCTTCGGGACGGCCGCGCGCCGATGCTGCAACCAGAGCACTATCACACGCGTAGTCAGGATCTCGAGCCAGCCTACCACGACGCGGGCCAGTGGTATTGGCTCAACGCCGAAAGATTTCTGCCCAACCGCGAGCTCATGGGCCCCCGCTCCGCTGCCGTCGTGCTCTCCGCCATGGAGGCGCAGGACATCGACAACGAGGAAGACTGGGCGCTCGCCGAATTCAAATTTCAACTCCGGCTGGATGCCGCCTTGCATGAACACCGCTGAACGCACTTTCACCACCGAGCAAGAAGCCTTCTGCGCACAAGAATGCGGCGACGAATGCGATGCGCGCGAGCGACAGACAATCTGACGGGGTTTCACTTTCGCCGCACGGATTGATTTCAAAAAACATGCCGACCTTACGCCATGCCGCTCTCGCTTGTCATTCGCGCCGACGCCAGCTTCGCCATGGGAGTGGGGCACGCGATGCGCTGCCTCGCGCTGGCGCAGGCGTGGCAGGAATCGGGTGGAGATGTCGCCTGGTTTGCGTGCGAAATGCCTGACGCCCTGATCGCGCGCCTGCGCCGCGAGGGCGTCGCGTTGCACGTCGCCACCGACGCGGTGGGCGATGAACGCGACGCCATCGAACTCGTGCGACTCGCGGATCAGACATACGCCGATTGGGTCGTGGTCGACGGCTACCGATTCGCTCCGGACTACCTGCGGCGCTTGCGCACTAGCGGCCAGCGCATGGTCATGATCGACGAAATGGCGCATTTGGAATGCTACCCCGTCGACTTTTTGCTCAACTAGAATATGGGGGCCGCGTCTGAATTCTACGCGGGAAAAATCGCCGAAGCGACGAAGCTGCTGCTCGGTGTCCGCCACAGTTTACTGCGACGGGAATTTCGCGCCGAGACGGCGCCGCGTTCGCCTTGCGCCGGTCGGCCGGTGCGCGCCAAAGGTGATCGAACGGGCTCGCGGCCGGGTGGCAGCCGAATCTTCACGTGATCGTTATCGCTGGTGCGGCCAATCTGCATGTCGATTCGCTGCGCCGCGCGGCGGCCAGTGCTCCGTTTCCTTGGGAACTGCACGTCAACGTCGAGAATCTTGCCCCGTTGATGGTGTGGGCCGATGTTGCGGTTTCCGCCGCCGGCTCGACCGTCTGGGAGCTGGCGGCGAAGCAACTGCCGGCGCTGATCGGCGCGAACGAAGAGAATCAGCTCGCGGTGCTGCGTGGGCTCTCGGCCATTCCTTTTTTCCGCGCTGCGACGACGGCCGAACTACTCGGCTGGTATCTCTTGGCAGAATTCGGGGCGTTGCTGTCTCGATGCGGCGATCACGAGCGGGCGCAATTCGACGCCTTGGGGGCCGTGCGCGTCGTCGATGTTCCTTTGCGAGGAGGCGTCCGCCGTGCCGGCTGCACCATGAGACCCTATCGCGCTTTGCTCGTCGCCGAGATCGGCCTCAAACACAATGGCGACATGGCCCTGGCCGACGCAATGATTCGCGGCGCGGCGGGGGCTGGTGCGGACGCGGTGAAGTTCCAAAGCTACCGCACCGAGGATTTCATCAGCGACGAGACGCTCACCTACACCTACCGCAGTGGAGGGCGCGAGGGCACCGAGTCGCAGTTCGCGATGTTCAAACGCTGCGAGCTGACCGAGAGCCACCTCTCTCGACTCAAGGCTGTGTGTGATCGCGCGGGCGTAATGTTTTTCAGCACGCCGACGAGTCCGGCGGGTGTGGATGCGCTTCAACGCATCGGCTCGGCTTATTTGAAAAACGGCTCCGATTACCTCGGGCACTTGCCGCTGATTTGGCACATGACGGGGAGCGGCATTCCTACGATTTTCTCCACCGGCATGGCGACCGAGTCGGAAGTAGCGGAGGCCATGCACGCGTTTCGTGGCGCGGGCGGACGTGATCTGACGCTGCCGGGCTGCACGTCAGCGTATCCCAAGCCGCCCGACGCGGTGCACCTCAGGCGCATCAACACGCTCGCGGCGAAGTTTAACTGCCGCGTGGGATTCAGCGATCATACGGCGGGCTGCGAAGCGGCCGCCGCGGCCGTCTGCCTCGGTGCCAGCCTGATCGAGAAACACTGCACCACGGATCGCTCGCTGCCCGGACCGGACCAGTGGTTTTCCTCCGACGCGGCGGAATTCAGGGAACTCGTGGAGTGGGTGCGCCATGCCGAAAAGATGCCCGGCTCCGCGGAACTTCGCCCGACCGCGGTGGAGGCGAAATCGCGCGAACAGTTCAGGCTTTCCTGCACGGCCGCCCGGCAGCGACTACTTTAAGACGGGCGCTTTCGCCGAGGTGGGAATCACGGTGCGCTAGCACGCTTTCGTGCATCCGATCTACGAACAAGCGTGGCCGGGCTTTGTCTCGCACATGGCGGCGTTGGATTTGCTCTTCAATCACGGCCCGGCAAGTCGCGAGTTTCTGCTCACCCAAACCGCGATTGCCGCATGAACGTCCTCGTGATCGCCGCTCATCCGGACGACGAGCAGCGCGCGACCTGCCGGCGCCTGAAAATGCGAAGGCCCCGGCGATAAAGCCGGGGCCTTGTGGCACAACTAGACCGAACAGCGCTCCCGGCAGTAACGCCGCCGGGGGCTGTGGTCTGGTCCGTCCCAAGATCCGGCCGCCGCTAGAGGCGGCGGCCGGGTCGGGACGAATCAGGACTATCCGTGGGCGGGGTTTCTTACTGGAGCAGCTTGAGCGCGATCGAGGCGCTCTGGTTCGCCTGGGCCAGCATCGACGTGCCGGATTGGACGAGGATGTTCCAGCGGGCGAGCTGCGTGCTCTCTTCCGCGACGTCGACATCGACGATGCGGCTGTTGGCGGCCTCAAGGTTGGCCTTGTTGACCGTCAGCACCTCGGCCGCGAACCCGAGGCGGCTCTGCTCGGCGCCGTTGCTCGCGCGCATCGTCGCCACGCCATCGATGGCGGTGTTGATGTTCGCGAGCGTAACCGCTGAGAGGTCCGCCGCGCCCGTGACGGCGGTGACGCCGGCATTGGCCGCGAGGGCCTTCGCGCTCAACGACACCGTCTGCGTGCCATCTTCCGAGACCTGTGTCGTCAGAGCATTGGCAAACAGATTGATGCTGTTGAACGTCCCCGCCGCGAGCGAGGTGATCTGCGCCTTGAGCTGCGTGAACTCCGCATCGTAGTTCGCCAGGTCGGAGGCGCTCTTGGTCGGATCGGCGTAGAGGGTCTTCAGCTCGCTGACGCGATCGAGGACCTTGCCGGCGACTTTGAGCGAACCGTCCTGCGTTTGAAGATACGACAACGAATTGCCGATGTTCGTGGCGGCGGCACCAGAGCGCTTGGCTGCAGCAGACAACTTCATCGAAACACCGAGACCGCCCGCATCATCGGACGGATTCACGATTTTCGAGCCGCTCGAGAGCCGGTTGAGGCTCCGTTGCAGCATGCTGTTCGACGCCGCGAGGTTGTTGGAAGCAACCGTCGCTGCGTAGTTGGTATTAATAACGACTGACATGGTATTATCTTTCCTTGATGAGTGCGACGTCCGTCGTCGCCACGTGTCCGGATATGCGGCGCCGGACCGCGCCGTCTGCGGCAGATGCCGCAAAGTGAGTTCGCGCCACCGCAAGGCGGCGCGAAGTCGGGGGGAGAGTGAATCAAGGAAGAACCTGACTTACTAAGCTGAGAGATTTTCAAAAAACGACTGGCACACTGGCGCTTAAAACGGCCTTTCGCCCCCGCCCGAAACAGAGAATCGCAGGAGTTCGGGATCCGCGCGGCCGGCAATCACTCCGGCCGCGCGGCGGGACGAGGCGCGGGGTTTACTGGAGCAGTTTGAGCGCGATCTGCGCGCTCTGGTTCGCCTGGGCGAGCATCGCCGTGCCGGATTGGACGAGGATGTTGAAGCGGGCGAGCCGAGTGCTTTCCTCGGCGACATCCACATCCGTGATGCGGCTGGAGGCGGCTTCGAGGTTGGCCTTGTTGATGACCAACACTTCCGAGGCGAAACCGAGGCGACTCTGTTCGGCACCGTTGTTGGCGCGGAAGGTGGCGACGCCCTGAATCGCGGTGTTGACGTTGGCGAGCGTGACAGCGGAGAGATCGGCCGCCGCATTGATGGCGGTGACGCCGGCGTTGGCCGCGAGATCCTTGCCCGAGAGAGTGACCGTTTGCGTGCCGTCTTCCGACACTTGGGTCGTAAGACTGGAGGCGCTGAACAGACTGATGCTGTTAAATTTTTCCGTGGCGAGCGAGGTGAGCTGCAGCTTGAGCTGCGCGAACTCGGCGTCGTAGTTGGCCAGATCGCTCGCGTTCTTCGTCGGGTCCGAGTAGAGGGTTTTCAACTCGCTGATGCGGTCGATCACCTTGCCGGTGACTTTGAGCGCACCGTCCTGCGTTTGCAGGAGGGAGACGGAGTTGCCGATGTTGACGGCCGCGGCACCGGAGCGCCGGGCGGCGGCAGACAGCTTCATCGAGACGGCGAGCCCGCCGGCATCGTCCGACGGGGACACAATTTTTGAACCGCTCGAAAGCCGGTTCAGACTCTTCTGCAACATATCGTTGGAAGAGGCGAGGTTGTTCGCGGCGGCGGTCGCCGCGAAGTTGGTATTGATGACGACTGACATGGTGATCTTCCTTGATGCTAAGCGTGGCGTCCGTGCCACATTCGTATTCGGGTGAGCGGCTCCGAATCGCGCCGGTCGCGACACTTGTCTCGACAGGGCCAGCTATCGTCGCGGTGGTGGAAAAGCTTTACGCGAATGCGCAAGAAATATTTTCGGCGGCCCGCGCGATTCTGCTAAACCTTTTTGGCCTTAAGCCGAACGCGCGCGGGCCGATAGTAAGGGGAGACGCCCCGCGTCCACCTATCTCCCCACCCTATGGCCACCGGTCTCCAAGTCGCAGGACTCGCCTCCAATTTCGATTGGAAGAGCTTCGTCGACCAAATCATGAAGGTCGAGCACGCGCCGGCCGATCGGCTGGCCACGGAGCAGACGAAGAACTCCCAGAAAGTGGCTCTCCTGACCTCCCTGGGCACCCAGCTTACCGCGTTGCAGACTTCGGCGGCGTCGTTGCAGTCGGGTGCGCTGTTTGGAAAACGCACCGCCACTTTCTCCACCTCCGGCTCGACTTGGGCACCTGCTGCCGCGACCGATACGGCGGCCGGCACCTACACGATTGTAGTCAGCCAGCTTGCGACCGCCGCCAGTCTCAAAGGGGTGAACGACATTGGTCGAGCGCTCTATCCCGCGAGCAATGACGTCTCGGGTCTCACCATCGCGAGCCTCCCCATCGGGCAAGCCGCGACGGCCGGAGTTTTTTCGGTGAACGGAAAACAGGTCCCGGTGGCCCTCACCGACTCGTTGCAAGACGTGTTTGCGGCCATCTCCACCGCGACGGGCGGCGATGTCACCGCGACCTACAATCGAACCACCGACAAAATCACGCTCACGAGCGCCTCGGGTAATGTGATGCTCGGCGCGGCCAACGACACCTCGACTTTTATACGCGCGCTCAAACTGGGAAACAATGGCACCGGCACCGTGACGAGCTCGGCCCAGCTCGGGGCGGTAAAATCTTTCGCCACCCTGGCGAATGCGAACCTCACCACGGCCATCACTGCGGTCGATGGTGCCGGGGCCGGCACCTTTTCAATCAACGGCGTCGCCATCGCCTACAACGTCAACACCGACACGCTCTCCAGCGTGATGGGGCGGATCAACGCCTCGACGGCGGGGGTCGCTGCCAGCTACGACACGGTGAACGACCGCCTGGTGCTCGCCAATAAGGGCACGGGCGATCTCGGAATTTCGGTCAACGAAACCGCCGGCGGGCTGCTCGGTGCGCTCGGGCTGACCAGTGGAGTCACGTTTGCCCGGGGCTTGGATGCGAAATTCACGCTCAACGGGGGCGACACACTCACCAGCTCGAGTAATACGCTCGACGCCACGACGCACGGTGTCGCGGGCTTGAGCGTGACGGTCAACGCCGTGGACACTCAGACGATCAACGTCGCGGCCGACACGAGCGCCATGCGCAAAGCGATCGAGTCGTTCATCACGGGCTACAACGCAGTCCAGCAGTTCATCGACAACAACACCAAGGTGTCGTCGAACGGCAAGGGGAAGGTTTCCGCGGCGGTGTTGGCCAGCAACCGCGAGATTCAGGACTGGGGGCGATCCCTCCGCCACATGGTCTTTGACGCCGTGGCCGGCTTGACCGGTTCAGTCAAACGCCTCGACGATCTGGGCATTGATTTTAAGCCGGGCACAAACGAGATCGCGATCAACGATGGCGCGAAGCTCGATGCGGCGCTCGCGGGCAAGACGACGGACGCCGGGGCTTTCTTCACGACGGCTACGACCGGATTTGCCGCGAAGCTCGACATCTTCATCAAAAAGATCGCGCAGCAGAACACCGACCAACAGGACCGACTGAACAAAACCAATACCAGCATCGACGACCAGATCGCAGCGATCGAGCGGCGGCTGGAACAGCAGCGGACGGTCATGGAATCGGCTTTCATCCATATGGAATCCGTCCAGCAGAAATTGAAACAGCAGCAGAGCTCGCTCGACGGCATGCTGGCCAGATCGTCCAACTAATGATCCTCCAAAAATATTTTCGACTGCCCGGCGCGGTCGCGTTGACGGCAGTGGCCCTGACCACCGGTTGCGTGCATCCCGCGCTCGACGATCCGGCGCGGCTCGGGCCGTTCTTCGCGCCGAAAAATCACGCGAGCGACGTCAGCCTCGGTGGCGTGCGCCGCGTCGTCGTGCTCCCGGTGTGGGCAGCCCCTGGCATTTCGCCGGAATCGGCCGCCGCGCTCGATGGCGTTTTACTTGCGGCCTTGCAAAAGGAGAACCGCTTCGAGGCCGTGACCTTCACGCGCGACGATTGCCGGCGCCGCTATCTCACGGACGCGCTCTCGTCATCGGGGGCCCTGCCAGCCGACTTGATGGACATGTTGAAACGCGAGTTCACCGCCGATGCCGTGCTCTTCGTGGACCTGACGGTGTTCCACGCCTACAAGCCGATCTCGCTGGGTTTGCGTGGCAAGCTCGCGACGATCGACGGC
>JANXSC010000442.1 GCA_025352845.1 Opitutaceae bacterium | reverse complement strand
TCGACGCCCTCCGGCACGTCGAGCGTGATTTCGGCCGTCGCGGCGGCGGCGGCGATCTTGATCGAGTCTTCGAGACTTTCCTTTGAGGCACAGACGATCTGCGTGCCGGCGCCGCCTTTCGCGAACGCGAGCAGTTGCTTCGTGAGGCCCTTCGCCGTCAGGCACGCTTTCTCGGCGTCGCCGAGCGCGTCGTAGTTGCGGTTGTCCTTGGCGAGCGAAACGGCGCCGAGGATCGTCGTGAGCAGATTGTTGAAATCGTGCGCGATGCCGCCGGCGAGCAGGCCGAGCGATTCGAAGCGGTTGGCCTTCACGAGTTCCTCCGGCGTGAGCGTCATTTCCTCGGGATTGCGGAAAATAATCACGACGCCTTGCGGTTTGCCGTCGGTCCCGGGCACGACACGCGACGTCCACACGACGGGTTGCGCCGCTGCGGTTCCTCCGCTTGTTGACGAGGCGGCGGGCGACAGCGAGTGCTCGTCGATCAGCGGCAGCGGCCGATCGGTGGCGAGCGCGCGCTCGATGGGGTTGTCGCCGGGCAGGCCGCTCTGGCGGTTGATGAGACGGAAGACTTCGGCGAGCGGCCGGCCGCGCAAAGCCGTGGCGTCGGCGCGGAGCAGGCGCGCGGCGGTGGCGTTGGCAAGACGCACCGCGCCCGCGGCGTCGGTGACGATGACGCCCTCCGCGAGCGTGCTCATCACCTCGGCGGCGAGCGCCGGGGGCAAAGCGCCGGGTTCGACGGCTCCGCCGGGCAGCGGACAGGCGAAGCCGACGACGCGCGCGAGCTCGCGCTTGCGGTTGACGGTGCGGTGCGCGCCGAAGACGGCGGGCAGCGACTCGCCGTTTTTTGCGCGGAGCCGCACGACCTCGAGGAACGAACTCTCCCCGGGCGCACGCGAGAGCAGCCACGCGACGACGCCGTGCGAGGCCTCGTCGGCCGGCAGCGCCGCCGCGAGCGAGGCGACCTCGGGCGCGAGTTCACCCTCGGCGTAACCCAGCAGGCGTTTCCACGCCGGCGAAAACCAAAAGACGCGGTTGGCGAAATCGAGTTCGAACGCCGCAAGCGGGCCGCTGCCGCTGAGATCTTCCAAGCGCGCGTCGTTGGCGGTGAGCGTGTCCTCGATTTCCTTGCGCTCCGTGATGTCGAGCTGCACGCCGGCCACGCGCTCAAGTTCGCCGGCACCGGAAAACGACTGCACGCCGAGGCACTGCACCCAGACCCAGTGGCCGAGTTGGTGGCGCATGCGCAGCTCAGTGTTGAATGTGCGCACGCCCAGCCGCGCTTTTTTTCCGACATGGTCGGGAGCAGCGGCCGTATCGTCGCGATGCACGAGCTGCCGCCACGCGGCGATCGTGTCGGGGAGTTCCGCGACCGTGTAGCCGAGGATTTTTTTCCACGCCGGCGAGAGTTGCGCGCGGCCCGCCGCGCAATCGAGATCGAAGAAACCAACTGCGCCTTTCTCGGCGAGGAGGCTCAGACCGGCGGTGGTGTGGGCGGCGGCGGCCGGCGCGAGTCGTGGCGGCGGTTGCACGGTGGCGACGTAGCCGGCGGCCGGTTCGCCCATGAGCATCTCGATGCGGACATTGACCTCGCGCGGCGGCGCCTCGCGGGGCTGCGCGGTGAGAATCGTCTGACGGTCGAGCGCACTGCCGAGCACGGCATCCCACTGCGCGTTGAGAAAATCCGCGTCGCGGGAGACCACATCGAATTCGAAGAGCGACACGAATGCCTCGCCGAGCAGCTCGCTGCCGCCCGTCTGCCAGAGCAGCCGTGCGGAGACGTTGGCGGCGGTGATGCGCCCGGCTGGATCGAGGAGCAACACCGCGCAAAAATCCGGGCCGAGATCACGGGACTCGGCGGCAGGGTGGGGCTTGTCGGGCTTGGAGGCGGGATTGATCACGCGCTGGGCCGAGTGAGCCACTGCTCAACGCGCTTGGCGAGAAAATCGATGAACGCCGGGTGGTCGTTGAGGCAGGGGATGTGGGTGAACGACTCGCCGCCCGCGGCCTTGAAGTCTTCAGCCCCGCGCACGCGGATCTCTTCGAGCGTTTCCAGACAGTCAGTGACAAACGCGGGCGTGATGACGAGCAGGCGTTTTTTCCCCTCGCGCGGCAACCGCTCCAACTCGTAATCGGTGTAGGGCGTGAGCCACGGCTCGCCGCGCAGGCGCGATTGAAACGCCATCGTCCAGCGGTCGGGCGCGAGCCCGGCGCGCGCGGTGAAAAGCTGGGTGGTGCGTGTGACCTGCGCCTTGTAACACGTCGCGTGCGCGGGCGAGCAAGTCGTGCAGCAATCGGGCACGCTGAGGCAATGCGAGCGCGAAGAGTCCGCTTTCGTGAGGTGGCGCTGCGGAATGCTGTGGTAGCTGAAGAGCAGGTGATCGTGGGGCTGCGCGAGAAAGGGCTGAGCACTCGCGACGAGCGCCGCGATGTAGTCGGGATCGGCGAAGAACGGTTGCTCACACGCGACCTTCATGCGCGGGGCGAGTTCGGCGGCGAGGCGCCGCGCCTTCACCACGACAGTCTCCCAGCTCGACATCGCGTAGTGCGGATATTGCGGGAAGAGGAGGACCTCCTCGACGCCACGCGCGACGAGCCGCCGCAGCGCGTCGGCGATGGTGGGGTTGCCGTAGTTCATCGCGAGCTCGACGGGCAGAGTGGTGCGCTTTTGCAACGCAGCCTGCGCGGCCTTGCTCGTGACGATGAGCGGCGAGCCTTCCCTCGTCCAGATGGTGGAGTAGGCGTGCGCGGAGTTTTTAGCCCGAAATGGAATGATGATGCCGTTCACGAGCGTGCCGCGGAGCAGTTTCGATCCCGGCTTGTCGATCACGCGCTCGTCGCCGAGGAACTCACGCAGGTAGCGTTTCACGTCGGGCACCGCCGGTGAGTCGGGCGAGCCGAGGTTGAGCAGGAGGATGGCGCGGGAGGGCATGGAGCCCGAATTGGTCGGCACTTCACCGGCGAAGTCAAACGGCGGAAGCGGCACCCTCCGGTGCGGAAATCTGATCTACAGCACGGTGGCGGTGCGACTACGAGGGGGAGGTAGTCGCCAAGCCTGAAACCTTCTTGCCCACTTGCAACCCCGAGCGCGCAAAAATATGAATGGTATCGTCCCGCTTCGTGTTTTCCTCGCCGCCGCCCTGGGCACGGCTGCCTTGGTCGCCACCGCCCGCGCCCAGTCCTCACCGCCTACTCGCCCGATCCCTCGCCGCCGGCCACGCTCACGTTGTTCCGGGGTTCATTCGACACCACGGCGCACGTCACGAGCGTGACATTCGCCAACGCCAACGCCTCCGAGTTCAGCCTGACGACCGGCACGCATTTCACCACGCTGTATCGGGACTTCGTCCGGCCGACCACCCTGTCGACCTTCAACGGCTTCACGCTGCGCGTGGCCATCGCGCTCGCCGGTCGCGCGGACACCTACACGGAGTCATGGAGCGCCGATGGAAAATCAATCACCGTCTTCAGCACCCCCGCCAGGATCACGCGATCTTTCACGGGCACGACGGCGGCCGACGCGGCCAATCAGTATGCCTCTTATTGCAGCTCGGCGCTCGCCGCCAGTGACTTTGCGAAAATCTAGCAGCCTGTCGGACTTAGCCGCATACCTGGCCTAATTATTGCTATGCAATGGTATGCCGAAATTTGTGAATATCGACCGCGACACCCCGCTGCTGCTGCCGCCGGATTTGAGAGACTGGGTGCCGGCGGACCCTTTG
>JANXSC010000424.1 GCA_025352845.1 Opitutaceae bacterium | reverse complement strand
GTGCCGAATGGACCTTCACGCCGTTGAAGGCACGGACGCGAGGTCCGGCCCTGCTACAGTCCAGAAGCAAAGGGACGCTGGTATTAGAAAAGGCGGATCAAAGACCCACCCTGCTTTCCGCCTCACGCGCCGTGGCAGGCCTTGAATTTTTTCCCGCTGCCACACGGGCACGGCTCGTTGCGGCCGACCTTCGGCGTCTCGCGGCGAATCGTCACCTTGGGCAAAATAATCTCCTGCTCGGCCGGGGCGTCATTCGGCGCGACGGCCGGGCCGCTGCTCGTCACGGTCGTGGTGATCTGCGGAGCGGGGGGCCCATCGGCGGGGCCGACGGCGTGCGCGGTGCGGCTCAGGAGCGAGAGCATGTTCTCGAAACTCTCCAGGTTCGATGCGCTGCGGAACAACCCCGTGCAGATCTGCAGCCGCACGTTGTTCATCAGCTCCTCGAAATATTTGTAGGCCTCGCCCTTGTATTCCACGAGCGGATCCTTCTGGCCGTAGCTGCGCAGGCCGATGCTCTTCCGCAGGTCCTCCATCTCAGTGAGGTGTTCCTGCCAGTGGTGATCGATGGCGTTGATGATCACGTAGCGCTCCAGCGAACCGAGGGCCTCGGGGACCTCCACCGATTCCTTCACGCCATAGGCCTGCTTGATCCGTTCGAGCAGCAGCGCCACGAGCTTGCCGGTGTCGTTGCCGCCCAGCTCATCGACCCGGATGCTGATGGGGAAATGCGCGTTGAGCCAGCCGACGACGCCCTCGAGCGCCGACTGCGTGGCGCCGCCTTTCTCGCCGACGCCCGCCACTTCGAGCCGGTTGTGCAGCTCCTCCTCGATTTGCTCGAAGATGATGTCCTTCGGCCGCTCGCTGTGGATCGCGGCGTTGCGGATGCCATAGACGACCTCGCGCTGCTGGTTGAGCACGTCGTCGTATTGGAGCAGGCGCTTGCGCTGCGAATAATTCTGCTGCTCGACCTTCTTCTGCGCGCTCTCGATCGAGCGGTTGAGCCAGGGATGCTCCAGCTCCTCGCCCTCCTGCATCGAACCCTCCATGAGCTTCGACGCGAGATTGCCCTGCAGGAAAAGCCGCATGAGCTGGTCCTCGAGCGAGAGATAAAACTTCGTGAGGCCCGGATCGCCCTGACGCGAGCAACGCCCGCGGAGCTGCCGGTCGATGCGGCGCGACTCGTGACGCTCGGTGCCGATGACGTAGAGGCCGCCGAGTTCGCGCACGCCTTCGCCGAGTTTGATGTCGGTGCCGCGGCCCGCCATGTTCGTCGCGATGGTGACCGCGCCACGCGCGCCGGCACGCGCGACGATGTCGGCCTCCTGCTGGTGGAACTTCGCGTTCAGCACCGTGTGGATCACGCCCGTGCGTTTCAGCATGCGGGAGAGCACTTCCGAAGATTCAACGCTCACCGTGCCGACGAGCACGGGCTGGCCGCGCTTATTGGCCGCCTCGATTTCACTGACGACGGCGGCGAATTTATCGCGGCGCGTCTTGAAGATGGAGTCGTTTCGATCGACGCGGATGCCCGGCTTGTTGGTCGGGATCACCTGCACGCCGAGGCGGTAGATGTCGTTGAATTCCGTCGCCTCCGTCTCTGCGGTGCCGGTCATGCCCGCGAGCTTTTCGTAGAGGCGGAAATAATTTTGAATCGTGATCGTCGCGTAGGTGCGCGTCTCGCGCTCGATGGCGACGTTTTCCTTCGCCTCGACCGCCTGGTGCAGGCCGTCGGACCAGCGGCGGCCGGGCATCACGCGGCCGGTGTTTTCATCGACGATGAGCACCTTGCCGTCGGGCGTGACGACGTATTCGACATCGCGCTCGTAGAGCGAGTAGGCGCGCAGGAGCTGCGAAATTGCGTGGATGTCCTCGGACACCTCGGCGTAGCGCTGCTGCGAGGCGAGTTTCTTCTCCTCGCGCTGCTCGGGCGTGAACTTCGGGTCGCGATCGAGATCGGAAAATTCCGTCGCGAGGTCGGGCAGCATGAAGGCGTCGGGATTGTCCGGGCGCAGCTTGTTGCGGCCGATCTCCGTGAGGTCGGCCTGATGCTGGCGCTCGTCGATCACGAAGAGAAGCTCTTCCTTGATCTTGTAGAGCTCATCCTTGTTGAGGTCGGAATTGAGGTCGGTCTCGGTCTTGTCGAGGAGCTTGCGCCACGCGCCGTTCTCCATGAGACGGAGCAGCTGCTTGTTCTTCGGGTGGCCCATTTTCACCTGCAGCATCTTGTGCACGGCGAGCGCCTTGTCGTCATTGGTGGCGGTGGGCTTCTCCAGTAGCTCCTTGGCCTCGGAAATGATCTTGTTGCAGAGGCGAACCTGATCGTTGACGAGCTGGTCCACCGGCGGGCGCAGGCGCGTAAACGGCTGCTCGCGCTCGATCGGCGCGGGGCCGGAGATGATCAGCGGCGTGCGCGCCTCGTCGACGAGGATGGAGTCGATTTCATCGACGATGCAGAACCAATGGT
>JANXSC010000419.1 GCA_025352845.1 Opitutaceae bacterium | reverse complement strand
CAAAGGGTCCGCCGGCACCCAGTCTCTCAAATCCGGCGGCAGCAGCAGCGGGGTGTCGCGGTCGATATTCACAAATTTCGGCATACCATTGCATAGCAATAATTAGGCCAGGTATGCGGCTAAGTCCGACAGGCTGCTAGGAGCCGGCCGATGGCTCGGGTAAATCTTGGGGTCGGCATGGGGGTCATGCCGGGGATGACAACTCTGACGAGAAAATCGATTCCAAATCCTTGGACTCCGGCCTGGAGTGGGAAAATATTTTGCCTAAGAGGCCCCGTCGAACGCACGCCAGATTCGGACTCGGCTCAGGTTGGCCAAACGTGGTGAGTGCACGCGGCGATGAAGTTCGCGGTTGGCGACAGCCAGCGGGATGTGCTACGGCTAGCCGCATGCAACCTTTCTCTTCGGTGCGAGCGGCGGCGATTTTGATTTGGCTTGGTGTGGCGCTCGGCGCGGCACCGGTGCCGGTGTATTTTGGCACCGGGGGTCCGGGCGCGAAGGGTATTTACCGCGCGACGTTTGACCCGTCGAACGGGAAACTCACGGCGGCGGAACTCGCGGCCGAGATCGGTTCGCCGGGCTTTCTCGCGCTGCATCCCGACGGGGCGAAATTGTATGCCGTGGCGAATTTCCCGGGCGGTCCCGGCGCAGTCGGCTACAAGATCGCGGCGGGCGGGGCGCTCGAAATGATTAACTCCGCGCCCACTGGCGATGGTGGCGGGGCGCACATCGCGGTGCATCCGAGCGGAAAATTTCTGCTGACGGCGCAATACGGCAGCGGTTCGACCGCGCTATTTCCCCTTGATGCGGAGGGAAGGCTCGGCGCGGCGCAAGTGACGAAGCACCTGGGTGGCTCGGGTGTCGTGAAAGATAAGCAGGACAAGCCCCATGCGCACTACTGCGGATTTTCTCCGGACGGACGATTCGCACTCGTGCCGGATCTCGGCATGGACGGCATCGTCATCTACCGGATCGATCTGGAGAAACCCGCGCTCGTGCGGCACGGCTTCGCGGCTTCGGTGCCGGGCAGTGGACCGCGGCATATGAAGTTCTCGCCCGACGGAAAGTTCATCTACCTGCTCAATGAGCTCGCCCTGTCGGTGACGACGTTTGCGTGGGATGCGGCGACCGGCACGGCGAAGCAACTCGCGACAGTCGCCGCTCTGAGTGAAGAGGCGAAAGCAAAAGAGGCGCAAAATTCGGCGGCCGAGATCGTGGTGCACGCGAACGGACGCTTTGTTTACTCCTCGAACCGCGGCCACGACACGGTGACGGTTTACCGGGCCGATCCGGCGACGGCGGTGCTAAAGGTCATTCAAATCCAACCAGTGCGCGGGGCGTTTCCTCGCAGCATCAATCTCTCGCCGGACGGCGGCTGGGTGCTCGCGGCCGGGGCCGATTCGAACACCGTGTCCGTGCACAAGGTCGATCCGGCGACGGGCGAGCTGACGTATCAAACCAAGAGCGTGATCAACGTGCCGGCGCCGATCTGTATTTTGTTTGGCTTGCCATTGTTCTGAGCTTGAGGGCTTAAATTATCAGCACTCGGGCTGGTCTCTGTTTTCGCGTCGATCAAATCCAAGCCATGTATCCACTTGCTCCCGCAATGGAACTTCTGGCTCAGATTGGTTCGTCTCGCATGACCCGATGGTTGCTAGGTAAGATCCGAGCACCACGGCCAGCTGCCACTGGCGCATTCCGCGTTCCTTTCGCTGCTGGTGGATATACTCGATAAGCGTTCGAGGTTCGGTTGGAACCGGCGTCTGAATTGGATAGGAACGCCTGCACCACGTTGGCTTTGGGATGGTGATCGCTGATCATAAATTTCCCAAAAGCTCCAACGCCCGAAATGGACGGCAACGCCGTCGCCAGCGTCATCTAGCGCGTGAACACTCTGGCCAGCCTGGTTTTCGTGTTGCTGGGCGCGGCGAGGAGCGTCGCGTCCACCACCGTTCCGGTCTTCACCAGCAGGCCTTGGGCGGCGAGGCCGGCGCAGACTTGCACGAAGAGAGCCTCGGCCAGACCGTGCGATTCGAGCAGCCGACGGAAATGGAGCACGGTCTTTTCGTCGGGCACTTTGTGGTGGATCGGATCGAGGCCGAGTAAGCGTGGGAACGATAAACGATCATGGACCGCGTCCTCAAGGCCGGGGTCGCTAAGGTTATCCACAGGCGCGCTAAGGCCCATGGCACGCGTCGGCCTGCTGGTTCGCCCTCAGTAAAACACCGTGCGGTCGAGGCTGCGGTATTGAATGGCTTCGAGCAGGTGGGGGGCCTCGATCCGCTCCGCGGCGGCTAGGTCGGCGATCGTCCGCGCGACTTTCAAGATGCGATCGTAAGCACGCGC
>JANXSC010000407.1 GCA_025352845.1 Opitutaceae bacterium | reverse complement strand
CCAACCTCGGCGACACCGCGATGCACGGCGCCGCCTTCGACAATTTTCCCAAAGTGATAAAATTTCTTGATGCCCACGGCGCGAAAATCGAAATCTGGAACCAGCCCAATAAACGCGGCTGGACCCCGCTGCTCATCGCCGAGGGCCACCGCTACGGAAATTTCAAGCCCTCTTTCGAGACGATCGCTGCTTTCCACGAAGTCCTGCGCGCCCACGGCCTCACGCCGCCCCCGCTCACCCCGCGCATCGAGCGCCAAGGCTACGCCGATCCGTGATCGGCGCGCCGCGCGCACCCAACGGAGCGACGGCTTTCCAGCCGTCGACCAAAACCTCCGCACTCCAGCGACGGCTAGAAAGCCGTCGCTCCGTTCGCGGTATGAGGCATCGAGCCCCAACGGGGCGGGATTCAATAGCCCAGGGCAACGCCCTGGGAAAATTCGCGCCCGAATTTCCCAAGCCCTGAAGGGGCGAAACCCACCTCGCCTCACCCCACCCGCGCAAACGCCAAGATCTCGTTTTGCTCGCGGTGGTTCGTCCAAAACTTCTCGCCGTCCCACGCCAGCGCCCGCGCCTGAAAAGGAATCCGTGCCACGTCCTCAATCTTTGGCGTCGCCGCGCTCACCTCGACGCGCGTGAGCCAGTAGTCGTTCGTCGCCTCGTCGTCCGTTGTCACGAGAAACAAAACTCCCTCGACGAAAACCTGCCCACAAATTCCGTGCGGCACCTGAATCACGCGCTCCGCTTTTCCGTCCGCGCCGAGCGCAATCACTTTCTTGGGATACCACTGGCTGACGTGGAGCCGCGCACCGTCGTAGCCGAGCTGTGAGCCCGTGTCGTCCGGACACCGCAGCGAAAACGTCGCATCAAATCCCACACGCGGCACGCAGCGGCGGATGATGCGATTGTCGTCTGCCGTCTCGCTGCACAACACCCGCAGTTCCTTCCCCACCGCCGTCATCCCATAGGGCGTGCCGGGCGCCGCCGTTTCCCAAATGACCGTCCACATCACGGGATCGATCCCGTAAACGCGCCGCGTCTCGCGCGAGCCCATCCAGAGCGTCGCGCCATCCCAAGCGAGCGATTGCGGTTTCGGCGCGGGCGAGGCCCGGCGTTGCAGTTCGCGGATGTCTTTCATGATCGCCCTTGCTACCGCGGGGCCGCGCCCGAAGAAAGGATCAAACCCCGCGCGCGCATCAGCGCCGCGAAATTTCTCCCCCCGACTGCCTCCCATCGGTCACATGAACCTCGCCAGCCGCACCTCACCTCCGCGCTCGATCGCACCTGCCGCCCGCGCCTTCCGCGGCATTGAGTTCGCCCGCTGGCTCGCACTTGGAGTCATCGCGTTTGCCCTCACCTCGCTCGCATCCGCCGCCACGTCGCACCTCCGCATCTGCCTCGTCTCCGGTGCCAACGACTCCGCGCCCTATAGCAGCGACCGCACCCTCGGCGACCTCGCGCGCTACCTCGAAAAAGATCACGGCATGACGTGCACGCTGCTCACGTGGGACGCCCCCACCGCCGGCTTCCCGCAGATCGAGCGACTGCTCGAGGCCGATGCCGCGATCTTTTTTGTGCGCCGCAAGACGCCGAATCCCGCCCACCTCGCGGTGCTCAAACAATTTTTCTCGTCCGGCAAGGGCTTCGTCGCGCTGCGCTCCACCAGCCACGCGTGGGAAAACTGGCCGGACTTCGACGCCGAGGTGCTCGGCGTCAAATACGGCGGACCCAACGGTGGAAATTTCGGCAACGCCGACAAACTCATCTTCAAGCCCCATGCCATCTGGACCGGCGGCGAGAGTTTCACCACCCGCTGCGACCTCTACCGCTACGGCCCGGTCGCGGCCGACGTGACCGTGGTTCTCGAGGGAGAAACCGCCAACGGCCTCACGCCCGTCGCGTGGACGCGCGAGCATCGCGGCGCGCGGCTCGTTCACCTCGCACTCGGCTACGCCTACGATCTCGAGCAGCCCGCCTTCCGCCGCATCGTCGCCAATGCCGTGCGCTGGGTCAGCGTGCCGGCGGAAAAATAATTTTTCCCGCGCGCGTCACTTCACCGACCGCTGGCCCGCGAACGCCTCCAGCTCCACGTCCGTCCACGGTTTCGTGCGCTCCATGGTGGCGGCGCGCACCTCCGCCACTTTCGCGGACGCGACGACCACGGCTTGGTTGCCAAACTCGCGCCGCACAAAGGTGAGAATCGCAGCGAGCTGCGCATCGTCGAATTGCCGCCACGGCGGCATCACGAGCCCGCGCGCCGGCGTTTCCTTGCCCTGCAAAATAATCCGCACGAGCGCCTCCTCGCCCGCTTGCAACCAGCGTGAACCGACGAGAGCGGGCGCGAGCCCCACGAGCCCGCCGCCCGATTCCTGGTGGCACGGCGCGCACGTGAGCGCGTAGGCGGTCTTGCCCGCATCGAACGCGGCCTGCGCCGCCCGCAGCCCCGGATCGTCGGAATGCTTCTGCTGGTAGCTGGTGAGCAGTGAAGCAATCCGCGGATCCTTCTGCGCGCGAATCGTCGCGATATTGGCCGCACTCAACACTCCGGGATCGAACGTGCCCGCGTTCATCCGCATCAACATCGCCTGCGCCCACGCGGGCTTTTCGCTGAGCATCCGCTGCGCGGTGTTCTGCAGCCGCGGCGTCAGCGTCGCATAAACTTCGAAGACTACGTCGGCCGCCGCGGGATCATCGTAGCCACCGAGCGCCGCGAGCCGTTTTGCGCGGCGCGCTTCGTTCTTCTCGGTGCGCACGAGTCCCGCCACGACGGGCAGCGCCTCGGGCACGGCCGTGGCGGCGAACAGATCGAGATACGTCTGCTGATCCGTGTCGGGCAGATTCGCGCGCGGCACCGCCGCGATCGCCTCGGCCATCGCGCCAGGTTGGCCGAGCCGCGCCCCGAGCGCGATTAACGCCGCGGAGTGAGTGCGCCCGGCCCACGCTTTGGCGAGCGCTTCGCGCAAGGTCGTAGGCACGGACTCCACCGCGCCCCCGGTGAATCCCCTGGCCATGCCCATCAGCAGCGCGGCGACGGCACGCTCGTCCGGTGCGGCCTCGAGCAGCCGCCCGCAAAAATCCAAATTGCGCGCGAAATACTCCGGCGCGCGATCAATCATCCACTCGGAATAGACGCCCTGCTTGAGTGTGTAGTGCCGACGCTGCCCCTGGTCCGCCGTGAAGCGCATCCCGATACGCTCCGCGGTGTGCGTGGAAAAAATCTTCGACTGCCACACCGCGGGATCGCGCACAAGGGAGAGCAACTCCTCGCGCCCGCTGTTCGCCTGCGCCTCGATCGCCCACCAGATCAGCAGCGGGAGATGTTTATCCGCGGCGTCCTCGTCGTGGCCGAGCAGCGCGCGAATAATCGGAAACGCCTGCCCCGCCGGCAGCCGCTTCGCACTGCTCGCCAGCTGGCTGCGCACCGCGACATCGCGCTCACTCCGCGCGAGCGCGGCGAGCGCCACGCGCGTCTCCGCCGCGACGCTGCCGCGATCACCGAGCAGCCGCACGGCCCAGCGGCGCACGTGCTCGCTCGCGTGGCCGAGTGCGGCACGCAGTTGCGCCTCGCTCAGCTCGCCACGGAGATTCAGCACCCAGAAGGCCTCCAACGAACTCTCGTCGTTGCGCGCCACCATCGCACGCAGCGCGTCCGTGATCGGCTCGGGCCGCATGGCGAGCAACCGCCGCGCGTGCTCGCGGTGTTCGCGATTCGGGTGCGCGAGCAACGCCACGAGATCGTTCGTGGACATCTTACGCAGGTCCATCGGGCGCGGGCGCGTGAAGTTCTGCGGCACGATGCGAAAAATCCGGCCGTTGGTCTTATCCCACGTGTCGGCGGGATTGAGATGGCTCAGCCGCACATCGGACCAGTCCGCGATGTAGATCGCGCCGTCGGGCCCGAGCTCGATGTCGACGGGGCGAAACGTTTTGTCCTCGGTCGTGACGAGCGCGGTGCTGTCCACGGTCCGAAAGGTCGAGGTGTCGCTCAGCAGCCGGCTCGGCTGAATCCGATTGGTCATCGCCATGCCGACCACAATTTGGCCTTCGAGCTGCGGCATCGCGCCGCCCTCATAAATCATGAACGCCTGCGGGAAGCGCTGGCCGTAGCCCTCGTGTTTCATGTGCTCGAAGAACCCAAAGATGAACGGATTCGCCGCCGGGCCGTGCTTGCTCCAGCCCTTCACGTAGGTCGCGCCCTGCACATAGTGCAGCCCGCGGGTCGCACCGCCGTTAGTGCCGGAAAACGCGCGGCCGAATTTGTCGAACTCGAAACTGAAGGTGTTGCCGCCGCCCTCCGCGAAAATCTCGAAGACGCGCGTGCCCGGATGATAGCGCCAGATGCCCTGGCCGAGGTGTCGCCTGCCCTGAATCTCCAGCGTCGTCGTGCTCCCGGTCGCGCCGTAGATCCAGCCGTCCGGCCCCCAGTGCAGGCTGCTCGCGAGCGAATGCGTGTCCTCCAGCCCGAAGCCCGTGAGATGCACCTCGGGATCGCCGTCGGGGATGTCATCGCCGTTTTTGTCGGGATAGAAAAGCAGGTAGGGCGGATTGAGCACCCACACGCCGCCGTCGCCGGGCAGCACGCTCGTCACGAGGTTCAGGCCGTCGAGAAAGATTTTGTGCGTCGCAAATTTCCCGCTGCCGTCCGTGTCCTCCAAAATCGTGATGATGTCGGCGCCGCGCGTGTGCCGCGGCGGGGGTGGCGGCACGCGGTTGAATTCCGCGCGGATGTATTGGTCGTAGTTCGTGACGGTGAGGCCCGCGGGAAACGGATACTGCAAATATTGCACGACCCACATCCGTCCGCGCTCGTCGAACTTCACCTCGATCGGCTGGCGGATGAGCGGCTCGCTCGCGATCAGTTCGACAGCGTAGCCGTCCGCCGCGATGAGCTGCTTCCGGCTCTCCTCGGGCGGAAGCACCTTGGCCTGTCCGGTAAAGTCCTGCCCGCCGGGTTTGAAGCTTTTAACGAACTCCGCGATCTCGGGCGTAAAGCGCGGCGGTTCGGCGGACGGCGCGGGTTGCGCGACGGCAACGACCGCGCCGCCGAAGAGCAGGAGCCAGGTTGCGGGGAAGCGGGGAGATTGCGTGCGGGTCATAAGACGAGCATGGCTTTCGCCACGTTGCGTTCAACATCGGTCAGGCGGTAATTGCGGCCATCTTTTTCGACGCGCTCTTGCGCCCGAGGTCCGGCCTTGCCCTGCCACATCTTCCGCCATTCGCTCTCCCATGTCACCCGGCCCAGTAAGCCAATCGAGTAACGGCGAATAACACTGTTAGCCAAAATAAAACCATGAATATGAAATTCGTTGCGCTGGTCGTTCTCCTGTCGACCGCGATCACGGGCTGCACGATTGTTTCTGGGTCGGCGGTAGTTATTGGCAAGACACGGCCGCCGATCGACCCGAGTCTTGTCCAAATCTACGGTCGGCCTCCATCGCATTACGAAGAGGTCGCGATCGTTTCTGCGAAAGCCGGGCATGATTTCCGAAGCGAGCAGGGCATCATGGACTCGGCCATAAAGAAACTGAAAGAAGCAGCAGCGAAAGTCGGGGCGAACGGCGTGATTTTAGAGGGCGTTCAAAATCGCAGTGACCCAACCATGGTCACCAGCGTTGGCACCGCGACAGTTTATGGCTCCGGTGGCTCCGCGACAGCTTCAGGGACCAGCATCGGCATCGCGAGCGGCGGGCGATATGGTCACGTGAAAGGAACGGCAATCTATGTTCCTGAGAGTGCGAAATAAAAATGCTACCAGTCGCAAGAGCCAAACGGCCCCGAGCGGCCATGGCTCATCTTGAACGTTGGGCGAAAGAGATCACCTTTATGGCAACCGAACACGAAATACGCTTCGCGAAAGAAAGGCAGAATCTCCAGATGCGCTTCCACGAAATTATCGACGTCACG
>JANXSC010000382.1 GCA_025352845.1 Opitutaceae bacterium | reverse complement strand
CCAGTGATCGCGCTGGACCTGGTCTTCCTTGCGCGTGGCCATGCCGTTATCGCGCAGGTAATCGAAACCAAACTCGCTGGCCGTGCCGTAGGTGATGTCGCAGCCATACATCTCACGCCGGACATCCGGTGACATCTGCTGCTGGATGCAGCCGACGGAGACGCCGAGAAACTTGTAGAGGTGGCCCATCCACTCGGAGTCGCGGCGGGCGAGGTAGTCGTTGACGGTGACGAGCTGGGTGTTCCGACCGGTGAGCGAGTTGAGGTAAAGCGGGAGCGTCGAAACGAGGGTCTTACCCTCGCCGGTGGCCATTTCAGAAATCTTGCCCTGATGGATCGCCATGCCGCCGATGAGCTGCACGTCGAAATGCACCATGTCCCACGTGAGGTCGTGTTCGCAGACGAGGGCCTTGGAACCGACGAGCCGACGGGCCGCGTTTTTCACCACGGCAAACGCCTCGGGCAGCACCTCGTCGAGGGCCGCGCGCTTGTCGGTGGCGGCGGCGAGGCGGGCGCGAAACTCCACTGTCTTGGCGGCCAACTGCTCGTCGGACAGCGCCTGGTAGGATTTTTCCAGCTCGTTGATGCGCACGACGGTGGGCCGAGCCTTCTCGAGGAATTTTTTATAGTGGCGACCCGAAAACCGTTTGAGCAAAAACGAGAACATGAGGAGGGGTGAGCGTTAGGAGCGGTCCCCCGCTTGGCAAATGCAGAATCCATGTGAACTACCTTCCGGGTGTGATTAAATTTGTGCCCAAGCGAAGCCGGGCGAATCCGATCACTTTTGAAAAGCCGGGGAGCCAGACTCGCGGAATGAACGAGCAGGAACTGACGGCGGAGGAAACGAGGTTGAGCGAACTGCTGCGCGCCCACCCGGCGGTGGCCGAGCAATTGACGGCGGTGCGGGCGGGGGTGCGGTTGGTAGAGCCGCGGCTTGAACGTGCTGGGCGGAAGGGCGCGTCTGGGCGCACGCGCAGGCGGCGGACCCGCGCCTGCGCGCGAGGCGAAAAAAATGCGGCGTGGCCCTGCGGCTACGGCACCGTCGCGGTGAGCGAGCGGGTGTGGCGCAACGCCGCGGACGAGTGGCAACGGCCGTTCGCGGCCGCCGCCGGCCTGACGGCGCGGGGCTGTTCGCGGCGTCTGCAACGGCTGGCGTGCGACTTCGCGTTGGAGACGCCGTTCGGCCGCGCGACGGACCGGCTCCTGGAACACCACGGCGTGACGCTGGCCCCGAGCACCCTGCGCCGGCTCACCCTGCGGCACGCCGGGGCCCTGCGCGACGCCCAGCCCGCCCGCCCGTGCGCACGCTGCCGGCGCACGCGCCGCCAGGACTACCTGTCCAACCAGCGCGACCAGCTCGACTACCCCGCCGCCCTCTCCCGCCACCTCCCCGTCGGCTCCGGCCTGATCGAAAGCGGCCACCGCCACGTCCCCCACCACCTCCTCAAGCTCCCGGGCGTGGCCTGGTTGCGCCCCAACTTCGAAGCCATCGCTCACGCCCGCGTCGTCCGCGCCAACGGAGCATGGCCCGCTTACTGGGACTCTCTCGCTCTGGCACAGATTTAATCACACCCAGCCCTTCCGGGCAGACAAGGGGCGCGCCTCGTCCGCGCCCTCCGAAGAAACCGGGCGCGGCCGAGCCGCGCCCCTTGCTACGAAGGCAGATTCCAGAACGAGGTTGCAAGAAACTGAGCTGCGCCCGCACACCGCATCCGCCCACTTCCTCCGTGACCCCGCGACACGCGCGCGCTAACTCGGTGTCGATGTCCTCCACGCCTTCCCCCATTTCCGCGCTCCGTTCGCCCGCGCTCACGCTCGCCGATCGCGGCCAATTTCCCTCGGTCGGCCTCGGCTTCTGGAAAATGCCGAAACCCGAGACGCCCTCGCTCGTGCAGGAGGCGATTCGCGTCGGCTACCGCCACCTCGACTGCGCGTGCGACTATGGCAACGAGCCGCAGGTCGGCGAGGGCCTCGCGGTCGCGCTGCGCGACAAACTCGTTCGCCGCGACGACCTGTGGGTCACCTCCAAACTCTGGAACACCTACCACGAGCCGAAGCATGTGCGCGCCGCCTGCGAGCGTTCGTTGCGCGACCTGAAGCTCGACTACCTCGATCTCTACCTCGTGCATTTTCCGATCGCGCTCGCGTTTGTGCCGTTCGACGTGCGCTACCCGCCGGAGTGGTTTCACGATCCGAAGGCGGCCAAGCCCGCGATGAAACCCATCGCCGTGCCCTACGCCGAAACGTGGGGCGCGCTGGAGGAACTCCAGCACGCCGGGCTCGTGAAGCGCATCGGCGTGTGCAACCTCAACCTCTCGCTCCTCCGCGATCTTCTCGCGAAATGTTCGATCCGCCCCGCCGTGCACCAAATCGAGCTCCACCCGTATCTCGCGCAACCGCGGCAGTTGCGCTTCTGCGCGCAGGAGAAAATCGCCGTCACCGCGTTTTCGCCGCTCGGCTCGCCGTCCTACGAATCCATCGGCATGGCCCGGCCCGAGGAAAACGTGCTGCGCGATTCCGTTGTCACCGCCATCGCCGCCGCGCACCAAAAAACTCCCGCGCAGATCACGCTCCACTGGGGCGTGCAGCGCGGCTGCGCGGTGATTCCGAAAACGCAGACGCCCGCGCGCCTCGCCGAAAATCTGGCGCTCTTCGACTTCGCGCTCACCCCGGCCGAGATGGCCGCCATCGACGCCCTCGACCGCCGCCGCCGCTTCAACGACCCCGGCCACTTCGGCGAACTCGCGTTCAATACCTTCATGCCGATCTTCGACTGAGGACACTCGCGAGTGCCAGTGGAGTTCATCAACCCGCGCCTTCCCATCATGCCCCCGCTTTCCCCTCACCGCCGCGATTTCCTCAAGTTTTCCGCCACCGCCTTCGGCACCGCCGCGCTTTCGCTCCGCGCCGCCGCACCGCGCCCCGGCACCATCCGCCTCATCGTGCGCGGCGACGACATGGGTTTCTCGCACAGCGGCAACGCGGCGTTGATCCAATGTTACCGCGAGGGCATCGAGACCTCGATCGAGGTCATCGCCCCATCGCCGTGGTTTCCCGAGGCGGTGCGGCTCCTCGCGCAGCCGGAGAACACCGGCGTCGATGTCGGCGTGCACCTCGCGCTCACGAGCGAGTGGGACAACGTGAAGTGGCGGCCGCTCACCGCGGGCCCGAGTCTCGTGGACGCCGACGGCTATTTTTTTCCGATGCTGCGGCCCAACAAAAATTATCCGGGCCGCGCGCTCGCGGAAAACAAGTGGCAGCCCGCCGAAGTGGAGCGCGAGTTCCGCGCGCAGATCGAGCTCGTTCGCCGGCACGTGCCGCGCGTCAGTCACGTCTCGGCCCACATGGGTTGCAGCGGCCTCGCGCCCGAGGTCGCGGCAATGACGCGCCGCGTCGCCCGCGAACTCGGCGTCGACATCGATCTCGACGAGCACGGCGTGAAGCTCATGCGCTACGCCGGCCCCAAGACGACCGCCGCCGAAAAGCTCCCCAGTTTTCTCAAGGCCCTCGATTCGCTCGAGCCCGGCAGCACCTACTGGTTCATCGACCATCCCGGCCTCGACACGCCGGAGCTCCGCGCGATCGGCCACATCGGCTACGAAAATGTCGCCGCCGATCGCCAAGGCGTGACCGACACGTGGACGCATCCGGAAGTGAAGGCGCTGATCAAGGCGCGCGGCATCCGGCTCATCGGCTACCGCGACCTGCGGCGCTGAGGGAAAAGCCCTGGCGCCGGCCGCAATCGCGCAAGCAACACGTTTCCGGCATTGCGAATTCACAATCGCCGCGGACTGTCTCGGCGAAAGTTTTTTTTCGCCGCGTGAATTCAAATCCAAGTTTCCTCTCTCAAATTGGCGCTCTGATCGGCGTCTTCGCCGGACTCACGGGCGCGCTCATCGCCGGGATCTGCGCGTTCCTTGCCCATTACTTGCGGCACCTATTCGGTCGCCGTGATCCAATTCGAGTGGTGCGCGATCCAGGCGACAGCCAGGAGCGGCGCAAGGGCAACGGGACCAATTCACCGATCCCCGCGCGGGCGAAATAGCGGCGCACATCGCAGCGTTTGTGGAAAACGCGCTGTTCTGAATCGGGCTGCAAAGCCCGGTTGCCTAGATCGGGTTCGCTCTCATCGTGATCGGCGGTTTACACCCCGATCGCAGCCCATGAACTCGCTTACCCGCCGCTCCTTTCTCAAGACCTCTGCCGGCCTCGCCGGCACAGCGCTCGCCGCGCCGCTCATTTTTTCGCGCCGCGCGTTGGGGGCGGACACTGTCGTCAAACCCGGCAACCGGATCACGATGGGGTTCATCGGCACCGGCCGCCAGTGCCTCAATGCCAACCTCCCCGCGCTGCTCAACGAGGACGATGTGCAGGTCGTCGCCGTGTGCGATGCCGACGCTTGGCGGATGAATTTCGCGAGGGAAAAGGTGGATGCCTTCTACGCCGAGCGCGCGCCGGGCGGCACTTACCGGGGCTGCGCCGCGATCCGCGATTTCCGCGAGTTGCTGGCGCGGCGCGATATCGACGCCGTCATGATTTCCACGCCCGACCACTGGCACGTGCCGATGGCGCTGGCGGCGGTGCGCGCGGGCAAGGATGTGTGCTGCGAAAAACCGCTCACGCGCAATGTCGCCGAGGGCCGCCGCCTCGCCGATCTTGCGGCGAAGGAGAAACGCGTTTTCCGCACCGACAGCGAATTCCGTTCGCTCGGCCGTTTCCATCACGCGGCGCAGCTCGTCCGCAACGGCCGCATCGGCCAACTCACGCGCGTCATCACCGCGACGCCGAAGGACACCGCGCTCGCGATGCCCGCGCCGATGCCGGTGCCGCCCGAGCTCGACTACGACATGTGGCTCGGCCCCGCGCCCGAGGCGCCCTACACGGAGAAACGCGTCCACCCGCGCCACCACACGACCGCCCGCCCCGGCTGGATCACGATTCGCGAGTATGCCGACGGCATGATCGCGAATTGGGGCGCGCACCTGAACGACATCGCGCTCTGGGGCGCCGACCTCGAACGCACGGGGCCTGTCACGATTGCCGGCACCGGCACCTATCCGCCGGCGGGAAATCTCTGGGACGTAATTTTGGATTTCTCGATCGATTTCACCTATGCCAGCGGCCTCGTGCTCACGTGCAAAACCGATTCGCCCTACGTGCGCTTCGAGGGCACCGAGGGCTGGATTCAAGTGCCGTTCACCGGCCGTTCCGAGGCGAGCCATCCCGATCTGCTGAAATGGAAACCCGGTCCCGGCGATCTCGTGCTGCCGCTGAAGCCGAGCGAAAAACGCGACTTCCTCGACGCCGTGCACTCGCGCGGCAACACGCTCTGCGACGCCGAGGTCGGCCACCGTGTGACGTGTCTCGCGCATCTCGGCCTCACCGCCGTCGCGCTCGGCCGCCCGCTGAAATGGGATCCAATGAAAGAAGAGCCCGTCGGCAACGACAGCGAAGCGCGCGCGTTGCTGAAAGCAAAGCCGGCCCGCGCGAAGTGGGCGAAGATCGGGGTGTAGGGCCGGCCCTTGCGGCCGTGCCGCGGCGCGCCGACGAGCGGCGGCCCTACAAAATCTCGGCGCAACTCGAAGCGCCTCAATACAGCAGCGCACCGCGGCGGCGCTCCTCGAAGAGGGACAAAGATTTTTCCCAGCGGGCTTTGATGGCGGCGCGGGACTCGTCGGACTTGAGCGCGGAAATCGTTTCGTCGTCGCCCAGGAGGCGGGCCATGTCGTCCACCTTGAATTTGTCGGGATAGAGCCGGCGCACGGCGAGGGCGAGTTCGAGCCCGATGTCGATGACCGGGCAGGCGTCGCGATCCGTGAGGATGGCGCGGACGCCGCCGCAGAGTTGGTCTTTGTATTTCAGCGACGCGGCCGGGCCGGGATAAAACGCGACCTGCGGCACGAACGTCACGGCTTCGAAACGCACGCCAGGGATCCCGGCGCGGTTCATTTCCGCGGCGAGTTTCGCACCATCGACAAACGGCGCGCCAACTTGCTCAAACGGCTTCGCGGTGCCGCGCCCCATCGAGATCGAGGTGCTTTCGAGCAGGCAGAGGCCGGGGTAGAGTGTCGCGGCGGTGAGGCTTTTCATCGACGGCGAAGGGTTCACCCAAGGCAGGCCGGTGGTGTCGAACCAGGTGGTGCGCGTCCAGTTTTCGCAGGGGACGACGACGAGGTCGGCGCCGAATTTCCGCTCGGCGTTAAAGAGCCGCGCGAGTTCGCCGAGTGTCATGCCGTGCCGCACCGGGATCGGGTGAAAGCCGATGAAGCTCGGGGCGCGCGTCTGCACCGGACCTTCGAAGCGCGCGCCACCGATGGGGTTCACGCGATCGAGGACGAAGATTTTTTTCTTCGCGACCGCAGCGGCTTCGAGCGCGGCACCGAGCGTCGCGGAATAAGTGTAGAAACGCGCACCGATGTCCTGAATATCGAAGACGAGCGCATCGAGATCGCGGAGCTGCTCGGGCTTTGGCGCGCGCGCGCGGATCACAGCCATGTCGTAGTCGGCGGCGGACATGCCGGCGGTGCGCTTCGGCGTTTCGCCGTAGAGGCTGTAAACGGGGAGCTTGGTTTTCTCGTCGATGGTGTCGCCCACCTTTTCGTCGGCCACGCCGCGGATGCCGTGCTCCGGGCTAAAGAGCGCGACGAGCTTCACGTCCTTCGCCTCGTGCAACAAATCGATCGTAAGGCGGCCCTGCCGGTCACGGCCACTCTGGTTGGTGATGAGGCCGAGGCGCAGGCCGCGGAGGCGCGTGAAATCCTCGCGCACGAGCACATCGATGCCGTTGCGCACCGCGCCGACATCGCGGCCGATCGCCTCGGCGGCGAGCGTGGCGATCTCGCGGCGGACGGGCGTGGCGTCGCCCTTGCCGTCGGGGTGGACGCGGTTGCTGAAGAAAATGATGAATGCCTTCGCCGCCGGATCGATCCAGACGCTCGTGCCAGTCCAGCCGGTGTGGCCAAACGTCGTGCCGGCGGGAAACCAAAGGCCGCGCGGACCGGAGTAGCTCGTGTCGATATCCCAACCGAGACCGCGGCGGCTGGAGCCGTCGTTTTGCACGCGCGTCATTTCGGCGATGCTCGCGGCGCTCAGGATGCGCACGCCGTCGAGTTCGCCGCCGTTGAGAATCATCCGGCAGAACCGCGCGAGGTCGGCGGTCGTGAGGAAGAGCCCGGCGTGGCCGGCGACGCCGCCCATCTTGCACGCCGTAGGATCGTGCACGACGCCGTGGATCATTTTGCCATCGACGAGTTCGGTGGGCGCGATACGCGGGAGTTTTTCCTTCGGTGGGAGATAGCCGGCATCGCTCATGCCGAGCGGCGTGAAAATCTCCTCGCGCGTGTAAACATCGAGGGTGCGACCGCTGGCGAGACGCACGAGTTCGCCGAGCACGATGTAGTTGATGTCGCTGTAAACGAAGCCGCTGCCCGGCACGCTGCGCAGCTCCTCCGCACACGCACGGTTGATCGCGCCAGCGTAGGCGGTCCACGCGGGCGCGGTCGGGATGCCGGGGCGCAGGCCGGACATGTGCGTCATCAGGTGGCGCAGCGTGACGATGCCCTTGCCGTGCTGCGCAAACGCCGGGAGGTAGCGCGCGACCGGCGCGTCGAGGTCGAGCTTGCCGCGCTCGACGAGCCGCATGACGGCGGTCGTGGTCGCGATGACCTTGGTGAGCGACGCGGCGTCGTAGATCGTGTCTTCGGTGGTCGGGTCGGGCGCGGGCACGAGCGTGCGGTGGCCGTAGGCCTTGCGGTAGATTTCGCCGTCGCGCTCGAACCACAGGACGCCGCCGGGAATTTTCTTGGCCGCAATCGCGTCGGCGACGGCGGCGTCGATGGCCGCGAGTTTCGCCGGCAGAAAAGGCTCGGCGGCAAACGCAACGACTGCGCCGAGCAGCAGTGCCACGGACGCCGCCGCGAGCGTGCGGAATCGGAGGGGAAGCGAACGCATGTTTAGACGGCGGCCAGCGCTTTTTCGAGAAACACGCGGTTCGCGCGGGCGTTTTCCATCGTCTCCTGCGGGGTCGCGCCAATCTTGCAACACTCGACCATGATCGGGCCGTTGAAGCCGGCGGATTTCAGTTTCTTGAACACGCCGACGAAATCCACCTTGCCCGCGCCGAACTGAATCATCACGTCGCCTTTTTGCGCTGCGCAGTCCTTGGCGCAGAAACCGGTGACGTGCTCCGCGATGGGCGCGAGCTCGGCCACGGGATCCTTGCCGGTGTAGTAGATGATGTTGCCGGCATCATACCAGATTTTGAAATTGGGATGACCGACGGCTTTCAGGGCCCTGACGATTTCGTCGGAGGCGCCGCTGCCGCCGCCGTGGGGCTTGAGGACGAGCTTGATTTTCCGCTCCTGCGCAAACGCCGCCGCGTCGGCCATGACTTTGAAATACTGCTCGTAATGCTCCGGCCGATCGACGCCGAAGGTGAGCGCGAACTCGGCCCCGACAGTATGGGCGTTTTCCAATTGTTTGCGCGTGTCCGCGATGGCGTCGGCGAGCGGCACGCCGTTTTTCACGCGCAGCGCAGTCATGTTCACCGTGAGGCCGCGCGCCGCGATCTTCTGCTTGAGCGCGGCGAGGTATTCGGGCGTGGCGTTGGAGGAGGTGAAAACATCGACCTTGGTCGGCGTGAGCAGTCCGGTGGAGCGGTAGCCGGCGGCCTTGATCGCATCAAGGGTCTCGTCGTAGGTCCACTTGGTCCAGGGACGGTTGAGACAGCCAATGGGCCAGCGTGCGGGTGGGGATTTATCGGCGGCGCCGAGGGCGCGCGGCAGCAGGGCGGTAGCGCCGCCGGCACTGGTGGCGGTGAGGAAATCGCGGCGGGTAAGCGGGGTGGAGAGCATGGGGAAAGGGTCGGGAGTTGAGCGTCGGCGGTGGGCCACGGCAACCCGGAAGGCGGCCCGGAAAGGCTCGAACGCCATTTTCTTTGAATAGATTTCCCCGCCCAGCCGTCCTAGCGCGGTCCAACCCGGTCAGTTAGCTAAAATGCGATTGCCCTCCGGGGCTCACGTTGCGTTTGCTGTCCGGGTTTCCCCTCCACCCTCACCCATACCATACATGAAAATCCGACTGATCCTTGCCACCCTCGCCTGTGCGCTGGCCACCGTGCCCGCCATCAACGCCGCCGACGAACCCGAGACCGAACTCGGTGGAAAAATGGACAAGATGAGCAGCGCCTTCCGAGCGCTTCGCCGCCAAATCACCGACGCCGCCAAGAACGCCGATTCGCTCGCCAAGCTGGCGACGATCAAGGAAAACGCCCAGGCCGCGTTGAAGCTCGAGCCGGCTTGGAAAGCCGACAAGCCCGCCGCCGAGCAGGCGAAATTCGTGGCCGATTACCAGGCCGACATGAATAAGTTCATCGAACTCGTCAGCAAGGTCGAGGCCGCGTTGAAGGCCGGCAACAACGACGAGGCCGGCAAGCTGCTCACCGCCATGGGCGACGCCCAGAAGGCCGGTCACAAGCAGTTCAAGAAGCCGGACGACAAAAAGAAGAAGTAAGGCCTCCCGCCTTATCGCTTCGTCCCATTCGACGCCGCCGGATTTTTCCGGCGGTGTTTTTTTTGGCCGCGTTTTGGGGTAGCCCTCAGCCCCGGCGCGTGCAAGACACGCGCCCTACAACCATGAACCCACCCCGCATCGCCTTCCTCGGTCTCGGCATCATGGGCGGCGGCATGGCGCGCCGGCTCCTCGGCGCGGGCTTTGCCGTCACGGTCTATAACCGCAATCGCGCGAAGTCCGAGGCGCTCGCCGCAGCGGGTGCGCGGGTCGCGGCGACGGCACGCGAGGCCGCGGTGGCGGCCGACATCGTGTTCTGCATGGTCGCGGACGACGCGGCTTCGCGAGCGATGTGGCTCGGCGCCGATGGTGCGCTCGTGGGCGCGCCTCGCGGGGCGCTCGTGGTTGATTGCAGCACACTCACCGTCGGCTGGGTGCAGGAACTCGCGGAAGCCGCCGCGGTGCGCGGCGTGGAATTTGTCGATGCGCCGGTCACGGGCTCGAAAAACCAGGCGGCGGCGGGCGAGCTGAATTTCCTCGTCGGCGGCAGCGGCGCGGCGCTGGAAAAAATCCGCCCGGCCCTGAATGCGATGGGCCGCAGCGTCACGCACCTCGGGCCGACCGGCAGCGGCGCGCTGCTGAAGCTCATCAACAATTTCATGGCCGGCGTGCACGTGGCCGCGATGGCCGAGGCATTCGCGTGGATGGAGCGCACCGGACTCGACCGCGCACAGGCGCTGGCGTTTCTCAGCGAGAGCGCGGTTGGCAGTCCCGTCACCAAGACCGTCGCGGCGCGAATGGGCGCGGCGGATTTCACGCCGAATTTTTTCCTGAAACTGATGGCCAAGGATCTTGGCTACGCCGTCGGCGAGGCCGCGAAATCAGGGCAGACGCTCACGACCGCCGCGACGGCGCTCGCGCGCTTCCGCGCCGCCGTGGCTGCCGGCCACGGCGAGAAAGACATGGCGGCGGTGGTCGAAGCCGCGCGCGCAGATCGCTGAGGGTGGGGCCCGGCCGGTAGTAGCTGTGGCCCCAGTCGCCGGCAGGAGTGCCGCCGATCCGAATCGGCGACACTCCTGTCGCCGTTTCCCGGCGTGTAAGAAACTGAGATGCGCCCTTGCCCGTCGCTCCGTCGCCTGCCGCGTTGACACGCCGCGCGCCCGCAGGCACCCACGCAGCGTGTCCCCTCACTCCTCCGCCGCAAACCCCGGCGCTTTCCCCGCGCGCGCGACGCGCACGCGTTACCTCGTCGTCGTCTTCGCCATCGTCCTCGCGGTGGTGCAATACATCGACCGCGTCGCCATCTCGCAGGCGAAGGATAGCGTCGCCAAGGATCTGAGTTTCACCGACGCGCAGATGGGGACGATCTTCGCCGCATTCGCGCTGTCCTACGCGCTCTTCGAGATCCCCACCGGCTGGCTGGGCGACAAGATTGGCGCGCGCAAGGTGCTCGTGCGGGTGGTGCTGTGGTGGTCGTTTTTCACCGCCGCCACCGGCTGGGCCTGGAGCTACGCCTCCATGCTCGTCACGCGTTTTCTGTTTGGGGCCGGCGAGGCGGGTTGTTTTCCGAATCTCACGAAGGCGTTCAGCACGTGGCTGCCGAAAAACGAGCGCACCCGCGCGCAGTCGCTCATGTGGATGGGCGCACGCTGGGGTGGGGCGTTTACACCGCTGCTCGTGGTGATCGTGATGGCGTTCGTGAACTGGCGCACGGCGTTTCAGATTTTTGCGAGCCTCGGCGTCGTGTGGGCCGTCGTGTTCTGGCTCTGGTTCCGGGACAACCCCCGCGACCACAAGGGCGTCAACGCCGCCGAACTCGAGCTGCTGAAGGAAAACGCCGCCAACGCCGAGGGCCATGGCAACGTGCCCTGGCTCACGCTCGTCAAGCGCCCGAGCATCTGGCTCCTCTGGGGACAATATTTCTGCCTGAGCTACGGTTGGTATTTTTTTGTCACATGGCTCCCCGATTATCTCAACACCAGCGGCCGGCCGATTCTCTCGAACGCTTTCCTGAGCTGGCTCGCCGGGCAGATGCAGGGCAGCGTGCGCGCCGATCTAATTCAGCCGATTCTCAAGGCCGTGCTCGCGGGCGTGCCGCTGTTTTTCGGCGGCTTCGGCTCGCTCTTCGCCGGCCTGATCTCGAGCAAGATCATCGCGGGCGGCGCGGATGTTGTGAAGGTCCGTCGCACGTTTGGAGTCATTGGCTTTGTCGGCGCGTCGTCGTTGCTGATGACTTCTTTCTATGTGAAGGACCCGCTGCTCGCGATGCTGGCGATGGGTTGCGCGAGCTTCTGCAACGACATGACGATGCCGGGCAGTTGGTCCGCGTGCATGGACATCGGCGGAAAATTTGCCGGCACCGTCTCCGGCAGCATGAACATGATGGGCAATTTCGGCGGCATGGTCGGCCCGTGGGCCGTCGGCACCATCCTCACCGCCACCACCGTCGTCACCGCGAGCGGCACCACGAAAAACTGGGAGCTCGTCTTCGCGATCTCGTCGGCGATTTATTTCCTCGGCGCGCTCTGCTGGTTCTTCATCGATCCGGTCACGCCGCTGGAGGAGGAAAAAGCGAAGTTTTGAGTGCGGGCGAGTCAAGCCTTTGGCAGGTTATAGGCGGGGTGCCCTCACCCCGCAAGGCGTGGGCCTCGACTGCAAAAAAAAACGGGGTGAGGGCACCCCGCCTACAAAATCAACCAACCACCCCTCAATACGTCGCGCGCCCGCCCGAGATGTCGAACACCGCGCCAGTTGTGAACGAGCACTCGTCCGAGCACAGCCACGCGACGAGTGCGGCGACTTCATCGACGCCGCCGGGGCGGCCCATCGGGATTTTCGAAAGCATGTAGGCCACGTGCTCCGGCGAGCATTGTTTCAAAATCTCCGTCTCGATCACGGCGGGCGTGATGCAGTTCACCCGGATGCCGGTCGTCGCGAGCTCCTTGCCCAGCGATTTCGTCAGCCCGATCACGCCGGCCTTGGCGGCGCTGTAGTGCGAGGCGTTGGGGTTGCCTTCCTTGCCGGCAATGGAGGCGACGTTGACGATGCGGCCGGAATTCTTCGCGAGCAGCAGCGGCACCACCGCGCGGCAGCAGAGAAACACCGCGAACAAATCCAGCTCCATCACGACGCGCCACTCGGCCGGCGTGCATTCCCAGAGTTTTTTGTTCACGCCGGCGATGCCCGCGTTATTCACAAGGAGATCGATGCCGCCGAACTTCGCGCTGGCCGACGCCGCCGCCGCGGCGACCTGCGCCTCCTGCGTGATGTCGACCGTCACCGTCTGCACGCGCGCGCCGGCAGCGAGGGCGGCAGCCGCGTGATCGAGCGCCGCGGCATCGTTGTCCCACAAGCTCACGCGCGCGCCCGAGGCGAGCAGCCGCTTCGCCACCGCGAGCCCGATGCCACGCGCGCCGCCGGTGACAACGGCGGATTTATTTTGGAGATCGAGCTGGTTCATTCGCTGAGCATGCTGCCCAAATTCAGTTTCAGTCTGTCATTCTGAACGGAGCGAAGAATCCACTGGGATATCCGCCCCCTCTTCCGGCTTAGAATCTCCTGCTGGATTCTTCGCTTCGCTCAGAATGACAAAATCGCGAGAGCCACCTCGGCTTATTTGATCTCGCGGATCTTCACGTTCCGAAACCAGCAGTCGTCCTGATGGTAGGTGAGCATGATGTGGCCGGTGATCTTGTCGCCGAAGCCGGCGTCGTTCTTGAATTTGCTTTTCGCGATGCCGGCTTTCACGGCTTCGCTGCCGAGTTCGTAGGTGAGGACGTTCTTGCCGTTGAGCCAGTGCTCCACGGTTTTCCCGCGCACCACGATCTTGGATTGGTTCCACTCGCCGGGCTTGCGCAGCGGCTTGTCGGCGGCGGGCGCCAGCACTTCGTAGAACGACGCGGTCTGCCGGTGCGCCCCAATCTTGCCGTCGGGGTGGCCGACGTCGTCGAGCATCTGGTATTCGGGGCCGGGGGACTTCGTGCGCGCCTCGGTGACGAAATACTTCACGCCGTTGTTGCCCGCGACCGGAATCTTCCATTCCCACGCGAATTCGAAGTCGTTGTATTTTTTTTCGGTGATGAGTTCGGTGCCTTTCACCTTGGCGATCGCGTGCATCGTGCCATCGACGACTTCCCAGCCACCGGCGGGTTTGTTGGCGTAGGGGCGCCAGCCGTTGAGCGTTTTGCCGTCGAAGAGCAGCGTCCAACCGGCGGCTTTTTCCGCGGCGGTGAGCTGGTTGTCGGCCGCGGGCGCAAGTGCGGCTGAAGCGACGAGTGTGGCGAAGGCGAGGAAGGGGCGGGGATTCATCGCCGCTCTTCATGGGCGAACCGGCGGCATTTGGAAAGCCCGGAGGTGAGGGATCTCGCCCGTCACTCGATCCGCCTGCGAAACGTCTTGTTCCGCGTGCGCTCCGCACCTATCCACGCGACTAACCCCTCATCCATGCCCGCCCACGTCGTCGTCCGCGATCTCAGAAAATCCTATGGGGAAGTGGAGGCGGTGCGCGGGGTGAGCTTTAAGATTGAGCCGGGGGAAATCTTCGGCCTCCTCGGGCCCAATGGCGCGGGCAAGACCACCACGGTCGAGTGCCTCGTCGGCCTCCGCGAGCCCGACAGCGGCGAACTCGAAGTCTGCGGCGTCGATGCGCGGCGCAACCCGCGCGAGGTGAAACAGAAGATCGGCGTCGCCCTGCAAACCACGTCGCTCCAAGACAAGATCACGCCGCGCGAGGCGCTGCGGCTCTTCGGCTCGTTCTACCGCGACCGCGTCGCGCCGGAGGTTCTGATCGAGCGGTTCGCTCTTACGGAAAAGGCGGACGCGTGCTTCGACACGCTCTCGGGCGGCCAGCGCCAGCGGCTCGCGATCGCGCTGGCGTTTGTGAACCGGCCGCAGCTCGTTTTTCTCGACGAGCCCACGACCGGCCTCGATCCACAGGCGCGCCGCGAACTTCACGCCGCCATCGCACGCATGAAGGCCGACGGCTACACCGTGCTCTTCACCACGCACTACCTCGACGAGGCCGAGCACCTGTGCGACCGCGTCGCGATCATCGATCGCGGTCGCATCGTGGCCGAGGGCCGGCCCCGCGAATTGATCGCGCAGTCGAGCGCCGTTCAGTCGGTGACGCTCGTGACGAGCCGGCCGCTCGACGGCGCGAAGCTCGCGGCGCTGCCCGGCGTTAGCGCCGTGGTCGCCGAAGGAACGGAGAGCCGCTTCCAAACGAGCCACGCCACCGCGACGCTCGGCGCATTGACCGCATGGCTCGGCGAGTTGCGGACGGAGGTCGTGGAATTGCGGGTGAAGAAAGCGTCGCTCGAGGACGTGTTTCTGAAGCTGACGCGGGAGGAAAGTAGGGCGGGCTTCAGCCCGCCTTCGAACGAGGCGGAGGATCAAAAAGCGGGCTGAAGCCCGCCCTACTCCGCATGACCGCCCTGCGCACGCACCTCGGCATTTCGCTCCGGCTCCACTTCCGGAACAAGATGGCGCTGATCTACGGTTATCTGTTTCCGCTGATCTTCCTCGTCGCGTTCTACGTGCTCTACCGTTTCGAAAAACCACCGCTGCTCCGCCACATGGGCGAGCTGCTCACGGTCGCCGTGCTCGGCGGCGCGTGCTTCGGCCTGCCGACCACGCTCGTGAGCGAACGCGAGCGCGGCGTGTGGCGGCGCTATCGCCTGTCGCCGGTGCCGACGTGGCAGTTTGTCGCGAGCACGATGCTCGCCCGCTACGTGATCATCCTTTCCGCGGGTTTGCTCCAGCTCGGCGCGGCGCTCGCGTTGGGCATGACGTTTCCCCCGCATCCCGTAAGTCTGTTTGTCGGGTTCACGTTCGTGGCGTTTGCCTTCATCGGTCTCGGCCTCGTGATCGCGACACTCGCGGATAACGTCCCCGCGGTGCAGGCGCTCGGGCAGTGCATTTTCCTCCCGATGCTGATCATCGGCGGCGTGGCGGTATCGCTCGCGAGCCTGCCGTTGTGGGCGCAGCACGTCTCGGCATTTTTCCCCGGGCGCTACGCGGTCGAGGGTTTGCAGGCGTGTTTTACCGGGCGCGGTTTCGCGGGTATGCACTTCAGTCTGCTCGCGCTCGGGCTCATCGGCGTGGCCGGCTGCCTCGCGGGTGCGAAACTTTTCCGCTGGGACGCCCAGCAACGCTTCGCCGCGCGCACCGGAAAACTCTGGCTGCTCCCCGCCTTCGCCGCGTGGATCGCCGTCGGCCTGCTCGCCGAGTGGCGCGGCCGGATCGCGATTCCCGTCGACAAGGAAATCGTCGCACCGGCCACCGCTCCCGCCCCAGTCACGCCCACTCCCATCATCGCTTCGACTCCTCCGCCTGTCACCGCGCCGATCCCGCCGGCTCGTCTGCTGACGCCGCCACCACCCGATCCGGTGTGGATGAAAATCACGCCGCAAGACACCGCGGGTCTCGACTACCACGTGCCGCCCGATCAGGGCAACGTTTCGCCGTTCGCCGCTATCGACGAAGACCCGGAGGATTTCATGAAGGAACAGGTCACGAGCGTGCGAAACAAAATCGCCACGTGGCCGCCCGGCGCCGAGGGCGACGACCTGCGCTGCGTCCGCAATCTGCTCTACGTCGCCGCCGTGCCCGACGCGATTCAGATGCCCGTCGAGCGCTATCTGCCCCGCGTGGTTTACGAGCACCTCATCAGCACCTACCCGAAGGAAAAGCTGACGAAGATTCTCACCTATATCGCACTCCACCCTGAGGAGGGCATGGTCGTCGATGACATCTCCGATCTCGGCGTCGAAGGCACCGCCGGTGATCCTCTTGTCGTCCGCGAGCGCGCCTACCTCTACGCGATTAAATTCATCGCGCGGCTGACAGGGCGGGTGCCGGAGTGAGGCGACCCGCCCATCACGGCCGCGCCTGCCACGGGTCGAGGAGTTTCACCTCCGCACCGGCGAAATCACTCACGTTGCGCGTTACCAGCGTGAAGTCGTGCGCCAGCGCAGTGGCCGCGAAGAAACTGTCCATCGTGGGTAGGGTCCGGCCACCACGCGTCGCCCGACATTGCAACTCGGCCCACTGTTTCGTCACGAGCGTGTCGATGTTAAGAATGCGCCCGGCAAAGCTGGGCTCGATCTCCGCTTCCAACCACTGGAGTAGCGCGCGGCGTTTCTTGCCGTCGCCGAGCAGCAAAATACCTCGCCGCAGTTCGCCCAGCGTCAGCGCGCTGATGAAGAGCGTTTCATCCGGCTGCGCCGCGAACCACTCCATCACCTGGCTGTCGGGGCGAGGACGCGTCGGCTCGCTGACGACATTGGTGTCGAGGAGGAAACTCACAACGACACGGCCCGCGGCAGGTCACGACTGCGCGAAAGATCGAGGGCGCTCAAATCACCCGGACACGCCCGTAAGGTAGCAAGCAGGGTTTTGCGCTTCGGCTCCGTTCGCCGCCAGTCCTTCACGCTGGCGATCACGACAAACGGCCGGCCGTGCTTGGTGACCACCTGCGGCCGGCCGCGCGCGGCCATTTCCGCCACGGCGCTGAATTCGCTCTTCGCCTGCTGCAATTGCCACGTGTTTTTCACAGCGGGAGCCTCATCCGTTCTGGTCAGTCTGTCTAGAATCTTTTGACGCTTTCCTTATCGAGCCCGGTAGCCCAATCATTTTGAAGTTCTCTCCGGCACCCGACTCGTGCTTCATCGCCCTCCCCGTCTTACCTTATGGCTTCCCCCAAACGTCTCGGCGTCGGTTTCATTGGCAGCGGTTTCATCACGCGGTTCCACATCCAGTCGTGGCTCGCGGTGCGCGACTCGGATATCCTCGGCATCTGGAGCCCCAACCCGAAAAACGCCGCCGAGGCCGCCGCCCTCGCGCGCTCCCTCGGCGTCGGCCAGGCGCGCGCCTACAAGTCGATCACCGCGATGGTCGCGGATCCCGCGATCGACGCACTGTGGATTTGCGGGCCGAATCACAAGCGCGTCGAGAATCTCGAGGAGATCGTCGCCGCGTTAGAGTCGGGCAAGGGCACGCTCAAGGGCATCGCCTGCGAAAAGCCGCTCGCGCGCAACGTCGCCGAAGCGAAGCAGTGCGTGAAGCTCATCAAGCGCGCCGGCGTGTTGCACGGCTACCTTGAGGATCAGTTATTCACGCCGGCGTTAATGAAGGGCCGTGCGCTCACATGGGCCCGCGGGGCCGCCATCGGCGGGCGGCCTTATCTGGCGCGCGCGGCGGAGGAGCACAGCGGCCCGCATATGCCGTGGTTCTGGCAGGGCGAGTTACAGGGAGGCGGCGTGCTCAACGACATGATGTGCCACAGCGTCGAGGTCGTGCGCTATCTGCTCAGCGATCCGAAGAAGCCGCGCGCCAGCATCCGGCCCGTGAAAGTCACCGCACACATCGCCTCGCTCAAATGGTCGCGCCCGGAATACGTGGAGATTCTCAAGGAGACGATGGGTCGCGGCGTCGACTATGCGAAACGGCCTTCGGAGGATTTCGCGCGCGCCACCATCGAGTATGTCGATGACGCGGGCCGCCCGCTCATCGGCGAGGTCACGACCTCGTGGAGTTTTGTCGGCGCGGGCCTGCGGTTGAGCACGGAGCTGCTGGGGCCCGAGTATTCGTTCTCCCACAATTCGCTCAACACCGGCACCCAGCTCTTCCTTAGCCGCCGGATCACCGGCGCAGCCGGCGAGGATCTCGTGGAAAAACAAAACGCCGAGCAGGGCCTCATGCCCATCGTCGGCAACGAAGCGGCGGAATACGGCTACGAGGCCGAGAACCGCCACTTCGTGCAGTGCTTCCTCGAGGGCAAACAGCCGGAGCTGACTTTCGACGATGGCCTTGAGGTCGTCGAGCTGCTCATGACCGCCTACATGAGCGCCGAGCAGGGCCGCACGCTGCCCTTTCGGCCCAAGGGCCTGGAAAAATTCATCCCCGCCGTTGCCCGCGGCACTTGGAAACCCTGACCAGAGTATTTTCCACGAAACACACGAACGACACGAAAGACATCGAGTCGGTGCCGCTCGCAAGAAGTAGGGCGGGTCTGTGACCCGCCCTCGGTGCGAAGACTCGGCGTGCAAGAGGGCAGGTCACAGACCTGCCCTACTTCGAACCGCACCGGCTGCCAGTGGGTAT
>JANXSC010000352.1 GCA_025352845.1 Opitutaceae bacterium | reverse complement strand
GGGTAGTGGCAGCTCAGTTTCAGCCCCTTTTCGTGGGCGCGCGGCGCCAGCAGCGCCGCTGTATCCTCCACCACACGGCGCAAATCGAATTCCGCCGGCTCGATCCGCAGCTTGCCCGCCTCGATCTTGGAGAAGTCGAGGATGTCGTCGATCATTACGAGCAGGCTCTCGGCGCTCTGCTCGATCACTGTCCCCATCTGGCGCTGTTCCGCCGAAAGCGGCGTGGACATCAGCAGGCCCGCCATGCCGAGCACGCCGTTCATCGGCGTGCGGATTTCGTGGCTCATGGTCGCGAGAAATTCCGACTTCAACCGCGAGCCCTCGAGGGCCTGGTCGCGCGCGATCGCCAGGCTCTGCACCAGCCGCCGCCGCTCCGTGACATCGGCGATCGTGCCGAGAAACCCGCTCACGGCACCCGTCGCGTCGCGCATCGGCACCGCCTGCCCGGATACCCACGTCTCGCTGCCATCGGGCTGCGGGAACCGATACTCGTGGGCAAACTCCGCCACCCCGCGCGCGAGCGCCTGCCACGCGGCGAAGACCCCGCCGCGATCCTCCGGGTGCAGCGCGGCCGTCCAGCCGTTGCCGAGCGCCGCCTTCAGACCGAGCCCGGTGATTTCGCACCAGCGGTCGTTCACATAAATGCAGCCGCCCGCCACATCGGTTAGGTAAATTCCCACCGGCGCATGCTGCGCCAGCGCGCGGAAACGCTCCTCGCTCTCGCGTCGCGCCGCCTCCGCCACCCGGCGCGCCGTGATGTCCTGCAATGCGCCCACGAGTTTCACCGCCACGCCCTGCCGCTGCACCACGCTGCCCTGGGCGCGCACCCAGATCGGGCGGCCCATCGCCGGTGATCAGCGGCAGCTCCAAGTCCCACCCCGTGCCCTCGGCGATCGCCGTCCCCACTGCGGCCTGAATCACCGGCCGCGCCTCCGGCGCATAAAAATTGATCGCCTGCTCGAGCGAGGGCGCCACCGGCGGATCGACCTCGTGGATGCGGCACGTTTCGAGCGTCCAGAACAGCCGCATCGTCACCAAGTCCAGCTCCCAGCCGCCGACTTGCGCCATCGCTCCGGTCTGGCGCAGAAGCTCGGCGAGATTTTCCTGCGCCTCGCGTGCGTTGATGCGCTCGGTGATGTCGCGCGCGATCCCGAGGAAGCCGGTGATGGTGCCGCTCCCGTCGCGCAGGGCCGTGACCGTGAGTAGCACCGGCACATGGCTTCCATCCTTGCGCACATATGTCCACTCGCGCTCGTCCGAGTCGGCGGACCGCGCCCGAACGACAAACACCTCGAAGCCCGGTGCGATCGGCCGCCCGAATTCCGCGCTCAGTTGCACCGCCCGCGCCGCCACTTCCGCCGCCAGATGGAGCAGCTCGGGCGTCTTCCTCCCCACCATCTCCTCGGCCGTGTAGCCGAGCAGCTTTTGGGCACCCGCGCTGAACACCTCGATCGTGCCGTCGAGCGCCGTGGCGATCACGCTGGAGGTCGTGCCGTCGAGCACGCCTTGGTGCCGGGCGAGCGCGACCTCGTTTTCAAGGCGGATCGCGCGCAACGCGATCTCCGTTTCCAGCAGCCCCGTAAATTCCGTCATCAGCTCCACGTCCCGCGGCGACCACGGGCGCGGCTGCACATCGATCGCGCAAAACGAGCCGACGACAAAACCGTCCGGCGAGCGGATCGGGATGCCGAGATACGCCTTCACGCCGAGATCGCGGATCGCGAGATTGTCGCACACGAGCGGGTGGGCGGGCGCATTGTCCACAACCAACGGCGCCCCCGAGGTGACGACGTGCTGGCAGAAGGAATGCGTCAGCGGCGTCTGCCGCGCGGCGCCGACGGCTCCGCCCAGCCCATGGGCCGATTTGAAAAACTGCCGCCGGTCGTCCACAAGCGACACGAGGCAGATCGGTGCGCCGATTAGTTGGCCGACGAGCCGCGTCAGGCGGTCGAAGTTGGCCTCGTCCGGGGTGTCCAGCAAACGCAGTCGGCGGAGGGCGGCCAGACGCGAAGACGAATCCAGATGCTGGTCAGCTTGGGGCACCACGGGTTAGCCGGGAGCGGACCAGCGGCCGGGAGCAAAGTAAACGGGAATCAAGGCGCGCGCCGCCCACGCAGGGTTTGCGCCGCGCGTTGGATTCTGAAAATCAGTTTTCCCGATCCCCTCGCTTTTCATGTCTTCCCCCGAACCCATCCTCGTCGCGCGTCGCGCCAGCACGGAATTGTTTCTTCTGCCCGAGATGGCGAATCGCCACGGGCTCATCGCGGGCGCGACGGGCACGGGCAAGACCGTCACGCTGCAAGTGCTCGCGGAGTCGTTCAGCGCGATGGGCGTGCCGGTGTTCATGGCCGATGTGAAGGGCGATCTCGCCGGCATCTCGCAGGCCGGCGGCGGCAACCCGAAAATCCAGGCGCGCATCAAGGAACTCAAGCTCGAGGGCTTCGCGTTTGGCGGGAGCCCGGTGACGTTCTGGGACGTGTTCGGCCAGAACGGGCATCCCGTGCGCGCGACGATTTCCGAGATGGGCCCGCTGCTGCTCGCGCGCCTGCTCAACTTGAACGACGTGCAGGCCGGCGTGCTCAACCTCGTCTTCCGCATCGCCGACGAGAACGGCCTGCTGCTGCTCGATACGAAAGATTTTCGCGCGATGCTCCAATACGTGGGCGACAACGCCTCCGCGTTCCAAACCCAATACGGCAACATTTCCAGCGCGAGCATCGGCGCAATCCAGCGCAACCTGCTCGCGCTCGAGCAGCAGGGTGCGGACAAATTTTTCGGCGAGCCCGCGCTCAACCTCGACGATTTCATGCAGACCGACGCGCAGGGCCGCGGCGTCGTGAACATCCTCGCGGCGGACAAACTGATGCAGGCGCCGAAGGTTTACGCGACGCTGCTGCTTTGGATGCTCTCGGAACTTTTCGAGCGTCTCCCCGAGGCCGGCGATCTGCCGAAGCCGAAGCTGGTGTTTTTCTTCGACGAGGCGCACCTGCTCTTCAACGACATCTCGCCCGCGCTGCTGGAAAAAATCGAGCAGGTCGTGCGGCTCGTGCGCTCGAAGGGCGTCGGCATTTATTTCGTCACGCAGAACCCGCGGGATCTGCCGGACAACGTGCTCGGCCAGCTCGGCAATCGCGTGCAGCATGCGCTCCGCGCCTTCACGCCGCGCGATCAAAAGGCGGTGCAGGCGGCGGCGGAGACGTTTCGCCAAAATCCGAAACTCGAAACCGCAACCGTGCTCACCGAGTTGGGCGTGGGCGAGGCGCTCGTCTCGCTGCTCGACGAAAAAGGCCAGCCGAGCGTGGTCGAGCGCGCGCTCATCTGCCCGCCGCGCAGCCAGGTCGGCCCGATTCTCCCGCAGCAGCGCCAGCATCTCATCCAGAGTTCGATCGTGTTCGGCGCCTACGAAACGATGATCGATCGCGAGTCGGCCTACGAGCGGCTCACGCAGGCGCACGCTGCGCCGATGCAAACTCCGGCGCGCGCGCCGGCCCCGAGCGGAGGGACCACTGGTGGTGGCGCGCAACCCGCGCCTGCGCCCGCCGAGGAGAAACCCGGTTTCTGGGGCTCGATTTTTGGCGGCGGAGGCGGCACGGCCTCGTCGTTGCCGCCGCTGCCGACGCGCACGCGCAGTGTCGGCCGCCAGCCCGACAGCATGGCGACGATTTTCGCGAAGAGCGCGGTCCGCACCGTCGGCAGCAGCATCGGCCGAGAAATTATCCGCGGTGTGCTTGGATCGATTTTCTCAGGGCGGCGGCGGTGAGCGTGGCGCTCGTTTGGTGCCGGCGAATTTGTATTTGGCGATTCGCGCGGCGGAGCCGAGGGCGCGCGCATCGTGCGTGGCGAAGCGGATTCGGCCAACGGGCTGTTACGGCGGGGTGGGGATGCGAAGTATGACGGCACGGTTGGAGCGCGGTGAGGTTGCTTCGGTGCAGTTGCCAGATTGGTTTTCACCTCAGGGGACTCGCCTCAAACTGGGGAATTGCCCGCGCGGGGGGAAAGGAAACTTGGGTGATAGTTCCCATAGTCGGAGCAGCGACGAAAACCTTCTTAGCCTCCATTTTCACTCTCAGTCGCGGGGCGAGTGGGCAGGGTGGCACAAGGGATGCGAAGGAATCCGCATGGTTGAGTTTTTCAGCGGCTTCGTTCCCCGTGCGATCGGCGATCGCGCGCGCCGAGAATTTCTCCGATATTTTTTTTGGTTCCATTTTTTTGAGCGAGGCATTTTAACCCAACAACCGTCTTGCAGTGAACCGACTCGCACGGACAGCCTGTCGGTGTCGGTTCCCCTTTTGCGTCTGTAAAATCACCCTGTCACCGTTTCCGCTATGAAGACTCGTTCAATTGGAATTGCCCGGTTTGTGGAACGCTGCGCGCGCATGGCGTGCCGGCTCGGCGCAGTCGCCGCATTTGTTTTGGGTGCGAGCGCGGCCTTCGCACAAAACCTCGCGGTTACCACGCTCGCGAGCGGTTTCAACAATCCCTATGGCGTGGCAGTCGACGCCAGTGGCAACGCCTACGTCGCCGATACGTCCAACCACGTGATTCGCAAAATTACGTCGGCCGGCGTGGTCTCGGTCCTCGCCGGCTCGGTTGGGATTGCGACTTGGGCGGACGATGCCTCGGCTAACGCGCCTGCTGCTCGGTTTAATGAGCCGAGGGGAATCGCGATTAATTCCGCTGGCACGACGCTCTACGTGGCGGATCGGTTAAACCAGCGAATTCGGGTAATCGGACTTGCGGGTGTGGGTGGCGCTGTGACCGGGGTGACCACGCTAGCGGGCACAGGCGCGACGGGCTTCGCCAATGCGGGGGCCAGCAGCACGTTTGATAGCCCGGTGGGTATCGCGATCAATCCCGCCGGAGATACCCTTTACGTCGCGGACCGGAACAATCACTTGATTCGCAGCATCGTCATCGCGGGACCGGTGGTGAGCACGGTCGCCGGTTTGCAGGGCACGACTGCCTTTGCCAATGGCAACAGCGCCACTGCCACCTTCAATTTGCCGAGCGGCATTGCGGTCAACGCGGCCGGCACGGCGCTTTTTGTCGCGGACTATAACAATCACGTCATCCGCCAAGTTGTCCTGTCGCCGGTGGCGGTGACGACCTACGCCGGAACGCAAGGCAGTGCGGGTGCGGTCAACAATGCGGTCGCCACGTCGGCGACGTTGAATTTCCCGGTCGCCGTTGCGGCGGATGGTTCGGACAACCTTTACGTGGCCGATTTCGGCAACAACGCCGTCCGACTGATCTTGGCGGCTGGAACCAACGCCGTCTCCACGCCTGCGGGTGGCACGTCGGGCTCGGCGGATGGCACGGGCAGCGCGGCGCAATTTTCAGGACCGAACGGAATCGCGGTCAAAACGATCTCGTCGACGCTCTTCGTGTTCGTGGCGGACACAAACAACCAGGCGGTGCGGAAGGCGGCCATTGCGCCGACGATTACCCTAGATCCCATCGCGGTCACGGTGAACACCGGTCAAAATGCGACGTTTACCGCCAACGCCACGGGCGTGCCGGTGCCGACGTGGCGTTGGCAGCGCCAGCCGAGCGGAACAACCGGCTTCGTCAATCTTTCCGAAGGCGCGACCTACAGCGGCGTCTCTACGACCACGCTGACCGTCAGCGGTGTCACGACGGGAATGAGCGGTGATTTGTTCCGTTTGGTGGCCACCAACGCGGGTGGTAGCACGCCGACCGCGAATGCCGCGCTGACGGTGAATCTGGGCACGACGTTCACGACCTTCGCGGGACTCGCGGCGGTGGCGGGAAGCGCCGATGGCACCGGAACTGGTGCCCTTTTCAACAATCCCGTGAGCATCGTCGTGGACAGCGCCGGCAACTTTTATATCGC
>JANXSC010000328.1 GCA_025352845.1 Opitutaceae bacterium | reverse complement strand
CGGTCATGCGGGCGGAGGCAGCTAGCCGGAGGAGTGCAGTCGAACCAAGGCGAAAACGACCCGGTCGGCCTCTGCGAGAGGCGAACGGTGATATCACGAGCTTTGACGCCCCGCCCCCACCGCGTTTTTCTCCCCGCCATGAAATACCGCGAGCTCATCAAAGCCATCGCTCAAGTTCACGAGCACGCGCAGACCGGTGCCGCCACGGCCATCAACCGTTTGCTGGTGCTGCGCAACTGGGTCATCGGCGCACAATTGATCGAGTTCGAGCAGAACGGCGAAGACCGCGCGGCCTACGGCGAAAACCTGCTGCCTCGCCTGGAGGCCGACCTGACCAAGCGCGGGCTCAGCGGGTGCAGCCGTGAAATGCTCGGCCGCATGCGCCTGTTTTACCGGACCTACCCGGAACTGCATTCCGCAATTCGGTCATCACCGATGACCAAATTGTCGAGCCTAGCCTCGATCAAGGCATTGGAGATTCGGTCATCACTGATGACCGAATCTCCGCCTGCGAAGATTTCCGCATCACCGGTGCGGAAACCTGGAAAACGCCCGTCACTGACTGGCGAATTGGCCGAGGAACGTCCCACCCCGCTCAAGCCCCAGCAGATTCTTCAGTTCTCCTGGACGCACCTGATCGAACTCCTCCGCCTCGACGATCCGTGGAAGCGTGCGTTCTACGAAAACGAATGTCTCCTCGGCGGGTGGTCCGTGCGCCAGCTCCAGCGGCAGATTGGCAGCCTGCTCTACGAGCGCACCGGACTCTCCAAGAATAAACGCGCCGTCGTCGCCCGGGCGCGCAAGCAGTCCGTCGACGCGCCTGCGACCATCGAGGATCTCATCCGCGATCCCTATGTGCTCGAATTCGCCGGGCTCGCCGACCTCGCCGCCTATTCGGAAAACGATCTCGAAACCGCGCTGCTCAACCACGTGCAGGGTTTCCTGCTCGAACTCGGCACCGGGTTTTGTTTCGAGGCACGGCAGTTTCGCATCACGGTCGGCAACGAGCACGACCGCATCGACCTCGTCTTTTACCACCGCCGGCTGCGCTGCCACGTGCTCGTCGATTTGAAAATCCGCGCGTTCTCGCACGCCGACGCCGGGCAGATGAATTTCTACCTGAATTATTTTCGCGAAAACATGATGGCTCCGGGCGACCAGCCGCCCGTGGGCATTCTGCTCTGCAGCGCCAAGGACAAGACCAAGGTCGAATACGCCACCGCCGGCCTCAGCCAAAAACTCTTCGTGTCCCGCTATCTCGTCGCCCTGCCGAGCGTGGAGCAGCTGCGCAAATTCGTCGAAGCCGACCGCGCCCGGTTCGAACGAAAATAGTCCGCCTCGCTTCGTCTCGTCGGCAATCGGCACGATGCCTCGAAACCGCCGGTCCTAAGCGGTGCCGCGTATTCCCAAGCCGGGTCGCACGTGCCGAGCTGACAAACGAAAGCACCATGAGCACTTATCCGCGCGTCCGTCACCGACGGACGACCGCGCCGCTTAGATGTGCTTCGAGTCCGCCTCGTCTTTCTTCACGTAGCCGCTCTCCTGGCGCTGGTGGTTCACGGCGTTTTTCTTGAGGTAGGCTTGATAAACGTCGTCGGCCGTCATGCCGAGGGTCTGCGCCAGCGAGACGAGGAAGTGAAACAGATCGACGACCTCGACCTTGGCGTTCTGCTCGTCGAACTTCTGGTATTTCGCCCACCACTTCCACGGCACGCTGTCGATCAGCTCGGCCGTTTCCTGCTGCATCGCGCGCGTGTAATTGAGGATCCACTTGGCCTTTTCCTCGTCGGTGGGCGGAGGGAGATTGACGCCGATGCGCTGGTTCAAGCCGTCCTGCATGCGGAAGATTTCCTCGAGTTTGTCCATGGTCGCCGACGCTGCAAAGCCGCTCCGGCGCTGGCAAGCCCGCCTTCGTTCCGAGCGGAATTTGCAGTTGCCCCTCGGGGCATGCCCAGCGAGGCTGCACCCTTCATGCACGCGTCGAACGCGCTCACCCGCGCTCCGTGTGCCCACCCAAACCGGCCGCTCTCCCGTTTCCCGGGATGAGCGCCTCAGCACAAAACACAGCACATGTCCGATCAAGATCCGTCCGGCGCCTCGGCCCCGGCCCCTGCTCCCGCCCCGGCGGCGAGCGGTGCCGCCCCCGCTGCGACCCAGCCGTTTGGCACCTTCGGTGCCACGCGGGGCTCCGGCCTCGCCCGCGGCAAAAAGCCCGCCGCCCCGACCGCGTCCACCGCCTCGTCCGCCTCCGCCGGCTACAAGCCGTCGTCGCTCGAGGTCATCACGGCGCAGTCCGAATACAAAAATCCGTTCACCGGTGAGACCACCGTGGACGCGCCTCGCGCCAACGAGCCGGTGACCCCGGCCGCTCCTACTCCCACGCCTGCTCCGACTCCGGTCGCTCCCACCCCGGTCGCTATCGCACCCGTCGCCGCCGCACCCGCGCCAGCTCCGGCGAAAGTGCCCGAGTTGATTCCGTTCACGCCTGCGTCCGCCGCGTCCGAAACCGCAGCCAGGGCCGAACTCAACATCCTCCCACCCGAGACGCCGCGCCGCGCCGCGACCCACTGGGAAGCACCAGCCACAGCTAATACGCCCGCCGCTTCGTCGGCCCCGCGCAGCGATGAGCGCCCGACCTTCCAGACCTCGCGCGAGCGCCGCGAAAACCGCGAAGCCGGCGAAGCGCGCCCGTCCGAGTCGCGTGAACCGCGCGACCCCCGCGAGGCCCGTCAGCCTCGGGACCCGCGCGAGGCCCGGGAGCCACGCCAGCACCGTGATCCGCGCGATCAACGCGAGCCGCGCCAACCGCGCGACCCGCGCGAGGCCCGTGAACCGCGGCGTGATGATCGCAATTTCGAACCGCGCGAGGATCACGCGCCGCAGGCCGAACCGGAGAAAAAATCCGGCGGCTTCCTCGGCTGGTTGAAGGGCCTCTTCGGCGGTGGCAAAGCCAAGGGCGCCCCGCCCGCTCCCGCCGGCGGCGACCGCGAGCCGCGACGCGACGGCGATGGGCGCTACGATCGCAATCGCGGTGGGCGCGGTCGCGGCGATGGCCGCCAGCGCGACGACCAACGCGGCCCGCGCGATCCCCAGGGCCAGCGCAGCGAGGGCGGCTACGGTGGCGAGCCTGGCGGCGAGGGCGAATTCGGCGGCCAACGCCGCCGCCGCCGCCGTGGCGGTCGCGGCCGTTTCCGCGGCGAAGGCGGCGGCGAAGGTCGCGACGATCGCAACGATCGCGGCCCGCGCCCCGAGGGCCAGCAGGGCGGCGGCGCGATCTGAGTAACTCGTCGCGTTAAACCTTGCCGAGCGCGTCGCACCGCGCGCATTTCAAAGGCGTCCGCTTTCCGCGGGACGCCTTTTTCTTTTTCCGCGCCGCGCGGTTCCGTCTCTCAGCTCTCAACTCTCAGCCCTCAACTTCCCAGCAGATGGCCGATCTCATCGTCAACGGCGGCAAGCCGCTCTCCGGCACCATCACGCCTTCCGGCAACAAGAATTCCGTGCTGCCGATCTTCTGCGCCACGTTGCTCACCGACGAGCCCGTGACGCTGAAAAACGTTCCCGACATCACCGACCTCGACAAGCTTGTCACGTTCTTCCGCGCCCAGGGCTCGCAGATCGACTGGAACCGCGAGAAGGGCGTGATGCGCATCGATCACTCGACGTTTCGCAACGCGCTCGCGAACGACGAGCTGCCGCAAAACATGCGCTCCACGGTGCTGCTCTACCCCGCGCTGCTCCACCGGCTGCGCAAGATCACCCTCCACGCCAACACCAAGGGCTGCTCGCTCGGCGTGCGCGAGATCGACCCGCACCTCGAAATTCTCCGCGCCCTCGGCGCGACGATCAGTGACGGCGATCCTCTCGTCATCGCGCTGTCGGGTGGTTTCCGCGGCGCGCGGCACTGGCTCGACTACATGTCCGTCACGGTCACGGAAAATTTCGCGATGGCCGCGGCGCTCGCCAAGGGCAGCTCCACGCTCATCAACGCCGCCAGCGAGCCGCACGTGCAGGATCTCTGCGCCGCGCTCGTCGCGATGGGCGCGAAGATCAAGGGCCTCGGCACCTCACGGCTCGAAATCGCCGGCGTGAAAAAACTCCGCGGCGCCACGATCACCATCAGCACCGACTACCACGAGGTCGTCACCTTCCTCGCCCTCGGCGCCATCACCGGCGGCGAAGTGCGCGTGAACAAATCGCTCCCCCACCACTTCGATCTCATCACCCGCGCGTTCGCCAAACTCGGCGTGACGGTCGAACACGAGGGCGACACCGCCATCGTGCGGCGCAGCCAGAAACTCGTCGTGGAGGTGCCTTTCACCAGCAACCTCCTCACCAAAATCGAAGCCGCACCATGGCCGTATTTTTCCGTCGATCTGCTCCCGCTCATGATTGCGCTCAGCACGCGCACCGAGGGCACGATTCATTTTTGGAACAAGGTTTATGAGAACGGTTTTTCATGGATTCCCGAACTGGCGAAGTTCGGCGCGCACGCGATGGTGAGCGATCCGCACCGCATCGTCGTCTTCGGCCACCGCCCGCTGCGCCCCGCCACCGTCGATTCGCCCTACGTCATCCGCGCCGCCGTCGCGCTCACGATGGTCGCCGCCTCGATCCCCGGCCGCTCCGTCGTGCGCAACGCCGAGATCATCAAGCGCGCCCACCCGCGCTTCGTCGAAAACCTCCGCAGCCTCGGCGCCGAGCTGGAGTGGAAGTGAGGGATTTTCAATTTCGATTTCCGCCCAACCCGCATGAAACCCCGCCAGAATTGCCCTGCTGCGCGCTATCGGATGTCGATCGCGTGGAGCGAACTCGATCAGGCGTTCATCGTCCGCGTGCCCGCATTGGCTGGATGCAGTGCCGACGGCCGGACCCGCGCCAAGGCACGCGCGAATGCGAACGTCGTCATTCGCGAATGGATCGCCACTGCGAAATCGCTTGGGCGCACAGTGCCATGCGACAATCCTCGACTCACTGCCCGCCTGTGACCCAATCGAAAATCGAGAATCAAAAATCAAAAATCTCGCCGGCGCATCCGGCGACCGGCCTCGGCTATATTTCCTCGACCCTCGCCGCGCCCGTCTCGCCGGTCGAGGCCGCGCTGCGGCCGCTGTCGTTTTCCGATTTCACCGGCCAGCTCAAAACCGTCGAGCGGCTGCAAGTCATGGTTGGCGCCGCGAAGCGACGTGGCGATGCGCTCAATCATATTCTCCTCTCCGGCCCGCCCGGCCTCGGCAAGACGACGCTCGCGTTCATCCTGGGCAACGAGATGGGCAAAGCCGTGCGCGTCACCTCCGGCCCCGTGATCGAAAAGGCCGGCGACCTCGCGGGACTGCTCACGAATCTTGAGGAGGGCGACATCCTCTTCATCGATGAAATCCACCGCATCCCGAAGACGGTCGAGGAATATCTCTACTCCGCGATGGAGGACTTCCGTCTCGACATCATGATCGACCAAGGCCCCAACGCGCGCAGCGTGCGGCTCACGATCCCGCGGTTCACGCTCGTCGGCGCCACCACGCGCAGCGGCCTGCTCACCGCGCCGCTGCGCTCGCGCTTCACCTTGCAGACGCGCCTCGACTACTACGACCGACCCACGCTTGAGGGCATCGTCCGCCGGAGTTGCGCGCTGCTCAAGGTCGCCATCGACGACGCCGGCGCCGCGGAGATCGCCACGCGCGCCCGCGGCACACCGCGTATCGCCAACAACCTCGTCAATTTCTGCCGCGACTACGCCTCCGAGAAAGCCAAG
>JANXSC010000302.1 GCA_025352845.1 Opitutaceae bacterium | reverse complement strand
CGCATGGGCACGCGACGGAAACCGGCGGGGACGAGGTAGCCGTCGGCGCGGGCGACCCAATCAATTTCAACCACGGAGACGCCGCGGGCGACGGCATCCATCAACTCATAAACGGCAGGCCCGAGGGGGCGGCGGGTGGTGTCGGCGAACCCGGTCTGAGTGTGGAGGGCTGACTCGATGAAGTCGGCTTTCTCCTGCGCCGTGACGGAGGGCTTGCCGTTTTTCGGTGTCTGCGGCTGGACATTGAGCGGGAGCTTGCGGACGGCGTTTTTGATTTTTTGAAGGTTGGCGCGCAATCGGGGCCAAGTGTCCTCCATGAGGTTGAAAAGGTCGTTCTGCTCGGCGAGCGCACCGCGGGCGCCGGCGTCGAGGAGTGCGCCGAGGGCGTCGGGCGAGAGGCTGCGGCCGAAGAGCTGCGGCTCGAAGTCACGAGCGGTGGGCCGGACAATGGGAGCGGCGAGGCGCGTGGAGGCAGACTTGGACGAACGGCGAGACTTGGAAGACATGGAAGGCATCTGATGGGACGGTGTCATCGCGCCCACGCGCTGCGGTAGCGGGTGAGAGCGGGACGGTGGCCGGTGTTGAGGCCGGTCGGGAAACGCGCGGCGGCGAACGCCCCCGACCAGGCGGACGGGTTGCGCTGGGCGGCATGGACGGCGAGCGCGAGCGCAGTGGAGCGGTCGGCGTGCCCGTCGGCGGTGCGGGCGGCGGTGTAGCGAATCGTGCCGCCGGGGCTGACGATGCGTTGCATACTCCCGAGGTCGTCGCGGATGACGGCGGCGGAAGGCAGCGCCACGGCGCGGGCCTGCAACGCCTTTTTCAGTCGCTCAAACAACTCGCGCTTGCGGTCGCCGGTGAAGGTGACGCCGTCGAACCGGCTCTCGTCGAGGGCCGCGGCGAGGTGTTCGCTCACCGGCCCGCCAATGCCGGTCGCGTCGATGGCGGTGAAGGCGGCGGCCATGACGCGCGGGGCGAGAATCGCCTCCTGCTGCGGGAACGGCACGCGATCGAGCACCAACACCTCGCGGGTGACGAGCGCACCGCCGGAAATGCGCTCCAATGTCCAGGCGACGGTGAGGTCGCGCTTACGGCCAACGTCTATGCCGAGAAATAAGACGGGGCGCGGCCGGAGATCCGTGGAGAACTGGTCCGCCGAAGCGTCGAGCGCAGCGTCTTCGCTTTCGCAGCTTTTCACCAACTCGGCGGCGAAGACCTGCGACGAGTGTTCCATGAACTGGCACTCGAACTCCTGCGCCCAGCCGTCGGGATCGGAGAGGTTGGCGCGGAGTTCGTCGATGTTCAGCGCGAGACCCTGCGCGACCGCATCGTAAACGGTGGTCTTGTGCCGGGAGAAGGCCGGGGCGTGATCCCAGAGATCGAAGTATTTGTTGTTTCGCCCGGCGGGCGTCGAGATGACGCGGAGTTTCAACGCGCCGCGCAGCGGGTTTGAAATGATCGGGTAAACTGCGCGCCAGATCTCCTCGGGGTTCTCATGGAAAGCAAATTCGTCGAGGACGAGATTGGCGGAGTATCCGCGAGCAGTGGACGGATTCGCCGGCAACGCGAGAACACGCGCACCGTTCGGAAAGCGAATCTGCGATTTTTGGATTTCGGGGCGATATTCGCGTCCGGACGAGTAGCTGACAGCGTCGCAAAAGATGGACGCGGCACGGTTGACCTTGTCCATGAACTCCAGCGCCTGCCGCTCGCCCGCGCTGAGAATAACCCAATCACCGCCGGTCTCGATGGCATCGGCAACGACCTCGAAGGCCGCGGCAAGCGAGCCGCCGATTTGGCGAGATTTCAGCCAAATCTTGAACCGCGCAGCATCCCGCACCCACGCGAGCTGGTAGGGCAAGAGCAAGTCGAGGGGCGTGACCCGGAGCACGCGGTCGCGTTGGGCTGCGGCGGCCTTCGCCATGATTACGACTCCTTCTCCGGGGCGTCGGTTGCGCCGAGGCGGGAGCGCCACTCGCGCAGGATGTTTTTTTCACGCTCAGGCGTGATGGTGATTTGGGTGGCAACGACCGTGGTGGGCTGGTCGCGGTAAATCTCGGGCTTGTGCGCCTTGAGAAAGAAAATGAGGCAGGCATCGGAGTAGCGTTTGCGCTCGCCGCACATCTGGCCCTTGGCGTCGAAAACGGGTTCGCTCCAACCGTCGATGCCGCGCCGTTTCAGCTCCAACTCGGCGTCTTCGATGCGCGAGGCGTTGCGGACGCGGTCGCGATCGAGCTGGGCCGCTTGCAGGGTCGGCACGAGGTCGGACTGACGCTGCAAATGGCGGTAGAACGTGGATGGATCGATGCCCTGCCGCTCGATGGCAGTGAGCGTCGGCGCACCATCGCGGATGTCGGCCACGACGCGCTGGAACAGAGTGGTGCCGAACTTGGGCCGTCGGCCGAGCTTTTCAGACTTGGGAACCGCGATGGGCATTCCCCTCGCGCGGGTGTCAACCGAGGCGGTGAAAAGCGTGAAAGAGCCCTCGCGGGCGAATTTGGCGACGGCTTAAAACGCGCGTGATCGACAGGGGGCGGGCGGAGTCCGCCGCGGAGGCCCGCGCCGATTGAGCGTGGGGACGGGAGGAGCGCAGCGAAGATCGGAGCAACGAGTGGGCGGCGATCTTGCCGCCGCCGAGGCGCAGGAGGACTGACGCGCGGCTCGGCGCGCCCGGCCCGACGAAGGCGGAGCGCCCGTCGGCCTAGCCGGCGTTGGCGCGGAGCAGCGCGCAAGCGGCGCGC
>JANXSC010000349.1 GCA_025352845.1 Opitutaceae bacterium | reverse complement strand
TCTCGGCTACCTCAGCCCCGTCACCTTCGAGTCCAAACTAAAACCATAAATTATCCCCGCAACACGTGTCCGAGAAATCGGGGCAAGCCCAGTATGACCGCGTTTTCCGACCCAGCACGGTCAGGCTGACCGTGCTACACTGCGGCGCGCTTCCACTCAATAAAGCGGGCAAGAAAGTGAGATGCGCCCCAAGGCACAAAAAAGGCGCGTCACGGGCGACGCGCCTTGGATAAAAAATCGCGAGCCGATTATTTCTTTACCGCAAACGGGAGCGAGAACTGGGTCTTTTCCCACTTGATCGTGATCACGCCGTTCATCGTCGGCGGCGTTTCATTTTCGACCTTGATCGTCAGTTGATCGACGGGAACGGAGAGTTCCGTCTTCTTCAGATCGAAGCGGGCGAGATCCTTTGTCTCGTCAACCGGGATGCCCCAGTCGCCAATTTTTTTGCTGAAGGCGAGTTTGCTCACGCCGTTCTCGGACGGGACAATGTAGAGCGTGTAGGCGCCGGCGGGCACCGTCGTCGCGCCAATCTGCAACGCGTCCTGCGTGACGATGAGCGTGGCTTCATCGGCACCGAGGCGGTCCGCCTTGTCCCACGGAACGAGGCCACCCCAAATCTTGCGCGGCTCGCCACCCTTGCGCGGATGGACCGCGGTGGGGCGGCCGTAGGTAATGGTAACGCGGCTGCCGTCTTTGCGATTGGGGCCGATGACCATGCTGGTGGTAAAGTGCGGCGTGTTGCCGCCGGTGCCGGCACCGGGAATCGGCGGAGCCGGTTGCTTCTTGGCGGGCGGGGTGGTTTGCGCAAAGAGCGCGGCACCACAAACGAGAGCCAGTGATGCGAGGAGGAGGGAGGACGGGAGTTTTTTCATTTTGGGTGAACGGGCGTCGGACAATTCCGACCGGCGTATCGCACAGCCTCGCGTCGCCGAGCGCAAGATCTTGCGCGCGGGAGCGCGGTCGGCTTGATGCTGCGGGATGCCCCTCCCGCGCTTCGCTTTCGTTTTGTGTGTTTTGATTTCGCCGCTCTGTCTCGGCCTCGGCCTTCGCGCCGCGGCCGGGGTCGAGCGCTCCGTCTTCGGCACGACGCCGGAAGGCGTCACCGTCGACGCCTACACGCTCACCAACGCCCGCGGTGCCTCCGCGAAAATCATCACGATCGGCGCCATCGTCGCCGACCTGCGCGTGCCGGATCGCGAGGGGAAGATGGTTTCGGTCGTCCGCGAGATCACGGCGTCGGAGGCGGGATTTCAGCGTGGCTTCCGTGAAGCCGGTGCCGTCTTCGGGCGCGTGGCGAATCGCATCGCGCAGGCGCAGTTCACGCTCGACGGGAAAGTCATCAACGTCACCCGCAACAGCGGCCAGCACCACATCCACGGCGGCGCGAAAAATTTCAGCCGCGTGATCTGGCAAGCCGCCGTGCCGGCCAACGCCAAGGCTCCCGCCGTCGAGTTCACCTACACCGCCGCCGATGGCGAGGAGGGTTTCCCCGGCAAGCTCAACGTCTCCGTCACCTACACGCTCACCGCCGACAACACCCTACGGCTCGACTATCGCGCCACCACGGATCAGCCGACGCCGGTGAATCTCACGAACCACGCCTACTTCAATCTCGCCGGCACCGGCGACGTGCTCGATCACGAAGTCTCAATCAACGCCGATCGCTACACTGTCTCCGACAGCACGCTCATCCCCACGGGCGAAATCAAAGTCGTCGCGGGCTCGCCGCTGGATTTCACCAAGCCTGCTCTCCTTGGTGCGCGCGCGGCGCAGCTCCCGCCGATCGGGCGCTACGACAATAATTTCATCATCAACCGCCCTGCGGGCGACACGTCGCTGGCCCACGCCGCGCGCGTGACCGACCCGCGCTCCGGCCGCGCCATGGAAGTGTGGACGACCGAGCCCGGGGTGCAGCTCTACACGAGCTTGCTCGGCGCGCCGACGGCCAAGGAGACCACGCCGCGCTTCGGCTTCTATTGTTTCGAGACGCAGCACTATCCCGACTCGGTGAACCACGCGAATTTCCCGACGACGATCCTGCGGCCGGGAACAACATTCCGCTCGACGACCGAGTATCGCTTCTCTGTCGCGAAGACGAAGTGACACAAACGTAGCGCGGAGCTACAGCCCGCGCTGGAACGTTCAGGTGATTCGAAGCGCGGGCTGAAGCTCCGCGCTACTTTCCACCGACGTCGTCAACCGGTGTTTTTTGCGCGACGAAATCACCCCAACAACTCATCCGCCTTGAAGAAGCGCGCGAGCTCGGCCTTGCCATTCTCGACGCTGTCCGAGGCATGCACGACGTTCTTCATCATCTCCGTGCCGAAATCTCCGCGGATCGTGCCCTTCGCCGCCTTGCGCGAATCGGTCGGCCCGAGCAGGTCGCGCACGCGTTGGACGACATCCGTGCCTTGCAGCGCGATCATAATCACCGGCCGCGAGCTCATGAACTTCTCGATCTCGGGGTAAAACGGCTTGTCGGCCACGTGCGCGTAGTGTTCGCGGAGCAGCGCGGGCGTCAGGCGCGCGAGCTTGCAGCCGATGACATCGAAGCCCGCGGCCTCGAAACGGCTCAGCACCTTGCCGACGATACGTTTCTCCATGGCGTCCGGCTTAAAAATAACGAAGGTCTTCTGCATATGAACCGGCCAAAGTAGGCCGACGCGCGCGTTTGGAAAGCCTAGAGTTTTTCGGGTAGTGGATCAGTTTGTTTCTGTCATCGCGAGATGCGCGAAGCGCGTCGTGGCGATCCCGCCGGATTGCTTTGCCGCCGCGCAGAGCGCGGCTTCTCGCAATGAAAAACTGGCCCCTACCGTTTTTCTAGGAAAACACCGCGCGCAGAGTTGTCTCGCTCATGGAATGCCGAAACTGAAACCCCGTTTTCAGCAACAGCTCCGACACCGCCGGGTTGCTTGCCAGCAAGGCCTCGTCCGCCATCTATCCCAATGCCAGCCGAAGTGCCCAAGCCGGCACGAGCACGGTGCCGACCAAGCCCGAAGCTCCGGCGACGATGATCTTCATGCGCCAGAATCTCGCGCCATTGCCGCCGTTTGCCGCAGCGCCTTGAACGCCGCGAGCGCCTCGCCCCGCGCCGTCGCGTGATCGACGATCGGGTGCGGATAAGTTTTCCCCAGCGTCACGCCAGCCTCCGCCAGCACATGCAGCGGCGCGTCCCATGGCGCGTGGATATTTTCCGCCGGCAGCTTTGCCAGCTCCGGCACCCAGCGGCGCACGTAGGCACCGTCCTGATCGAATTTTTCGCCCTGCAAGACCGGTGCAAAGACTCGGAAATACGGCGCGGCATCAGCGCCGCAGCCCGCGCTCCACTGCCAGCCCAGCGTGTTGCTCGCCAGATCGGCATCGACCAGCGTGTCCCAAAACCACGCCGCGCCGTGCGTCCACGACAGCCGCAGGTGCTTAACGAGAAACGACGCCACGATCATGCGCACGCGGTTGTGCATCCAGCCCGTGTGCCACAGTTGCCGCATGCCCGCATCGACGATCGGGTAGCCCGTGCGGCCGCGCTGCCATGCGCGGAGTTTTTCATTTTTAGGATCGTTCGCCCACGGGAAGCGCCCGAATTCCTCGCGCAACGGCTGCTCCGGCGTGCGCGGAAAATGAAACAGCAGGTGATGCGCAAACTCGCGCCAACCGATTTCGCTAAGAAACACCGCCGCGCCCTTGCTGGGTGGAAACACGCCGCTGTCCTTGCCCGCGCTTTGCACCGCCGCCCAAATCTGCCGCGGACTCACCTCGCCAAAATGAAGATGGGCCGAGAGCGCCGACGTGCCATCGATGCCAGGCACATTGCGCTGCTCCGAGTAGGCTGCCATCGCGCGAACCACGAAAGCGCGAAGCCGTTTCGCCGCGCCGGCCTCACCCGGTGTCCACGTCGCGGCGAAGCCCGCATCCCACCGGATGCGCGGCAGCAAACCAAGTTCTTCAAGCGCCAGCGAACTCGGCCACACCGCCGGCGCGATCAGTTTCGCCGCGCCGAGTTTCGTCGGAGCCGCCACCGGTAGCGTCAGGCAGTGCCGCCAGAACGGCGTGAATACTTGGAACGGTCCGCCCGCCTTGTTCGCAATCGTGTGCGGCTCGTGGAGCAACGCCGCATTGAAGCTCTTCGCCTCAACGCCCGCGGCGGCGAGGTTCTTCTTAATGTTCGCGTCTCGCGCGATCGCGGCGGGTTCGTAGCGGCGATTCCAAAAAACTGCCCCGGCCCCGGTCTGCGCAATCAAGTGCCGGAGAATTTTCTCCGACTCGCCTCGCGCAATGACCAAACGTGAGCCGCGTTCCCGCAGCGACGCGTCCAGCGCCACCAGCGAATGGTGCAGCCACCAGCGCGTCGCCCCGCCGGCCGGCCAGCGCCCCTCGCCCACCTCGTCGAGGAAGAATACCGGCACGATTGGTCCGCCCCGCGCCACCGCGGCGTGCAGCGCCAGGTTGTCCTGCAGCCGCAGGTCTTGGCGAAACCAGAGAATGGTGGGCGACATCGTTAACAAACCGGACCAATGTTACGCACGGCCAGGCCGGTTGGACGCACCGCGCGCGCGCCTCACAGTGAGTCTTGATAAAGCCGCTCGTAGCCGCCCGCGGCGACTTTCCACGAATAGTCCTTGGCCATCGCGCGTTGTTGCACGGCGGCGTGCCGCGGCGCATCCGTGAAGAGAATCAACGCACGTTGCAGCGCGTCGCGCAGGCTGGTGGCGTTGGGCTCACAAATCAGCCCGGTGCCGGCGCTGGGATTTTCATCGGCGTCGATCACTGTGTCGACCAAGCCGCCGACGCGGCTCACGACCGGAATCGTCCCATAAACTTGGGAATACATTTGGTTCAGGCCGCAGGGTTCGAAAACCGACGGCATCACGAAGAAATCGCTGCCCGCCTCGATCAAGTGGCTCATCGCCTCGTCAAGCTTGGTGCTAAGAAACACTTTTTGCGGGGCTGCGGCGGCCAGTTCCCGCAACTCCTCTTCCATCCGTTTGTCGCCCGAACCAAGCACCACCAGCCGACAATCCTGCCCGAGAAAGAACTCACGGTTCGCCAACACGAAATCGACGCCCTTTTGCTCGGTGAGGCGCGTCACCATGCCAAAGATCGGGCCCTTGAATTCCGGGGCGAAGCCACCGCGCTTCAGCAGCTCAGCCCGGCACACGCGCTTGCCCGCGAGATCGGCGGCCGAGTAGCGGGCGGGCAGCAACGCGTCCACGGCGGGATTCCAGATCTCGTTGTCCACGCCGTTGAGCAAGCCCACGAGATCGTCGGCGCGGGTCTGCACCACGCCGTCGAGGCCGCAGCCGAATTCCGCCGTCTGGATTTCCTTCGTGTAGCGCGGGCTCACGGTCGTCACGCGGTCGGCGAAGAGGATGCCGCCCTTCATCAGGTTGATCTGTGAATAATATTCGAGCCCATCCATTTGGTTGAGTTCCTCGGGGAGATTCGTGCGAGCAAAGGCCTGCGCCGGAAATACGCCCTGATAGGCGATATTGTGGATCGTGAAAACAGTTTTGAGCGCGAGCGTCACGCCGTGGCGCCGCTCCGCGTCGCGCAGGAGCACCGGCACCAGCGCCGCCTGCCAGTCGTGGCAGTGCACGACATCCGCGCCGAGGTCACCGATCCGGAGCATCTCCACCACCGCCTTGCAGAAAAAGATAAAGCGATCCGCGTTGTCCTCGTAATCGCGCTCGCCGTTGCCGTAGGGCGCGCGGCGGTCGAAAAACTCCTCGCGGCAGATCAGGTAAATGCTGAGATTTTTCTTGGGCGAAAACACCCGCACGTCGCCCGCGAGAAAGTCGTTTCCCAGTTCGACCTTGAAGCGGAGCTTCCGCTGCGCGCCCGCAGCGTCACGGTGGTCCACTGCTGCGCGATAGCCGGGGAGAAACACGGCGACCTCGTGGCCCTTGTCCGCCAACGCCGAAGCGAGCGCGCCAACCGCGTCGGCCAGACCGCCGGTCTTCATATACGGGAACAACTCGCTCGCCACGTGGACGATTTTCATCGCCGGTAGCTAAGCCGGACTATTTCGTCAGTCCAATCCAAAGCACGGCGTGCGCCGCGCGCCCCTCCATATTATGTCACTCCGAGACCGCCTGCTGGCGCTATTGCGCGACCCTGCGTATGCGCCCGGCAACGAATTCGATCTCTCCCGCCGCCTCGATCTGAACAAAAAAGATCGCGCCTCGCTCGCGCACGAGGTGCGCCTGCTTCTGAAGGGCGGCGCGTTCACGCGCCTGCGCAACGGCCGGATCACCACGGCCGGCACAGAGCGCCGCGAGGCGCCGGCGACCGAGGTGCGAAAAATCTTCGTCCCCACCCGCCGCGGTCCCGGAATGCCGCCGCCGGGCACACCACCCGCCGCGCTCTTCACCCCCGATCGACGGCCCGCCTCTTCCTCCGCCGCCGCGCCGGCCCCGGAAAAATCCGCGCGCCCCGAACCCGCGCCGCGCGCCGATCCGCAGCTGCGGCCGGACGAATTGATCGGACGCATCCAGTTTCGCGCGGGCGGCTCCGCTTTTGTCGTGCGCGAGGCCGTCGTCGGTGAGGATGCCGAGCCGGCGCTGCAGGTTTTCCCCGAGGACACTGGCGTCGCTCTCCCCGGCGATCGCGTGCTCGCGCGCGAGTTTCCCGGCCGCAAGGGCAAGCGCCCCGGCGAAAAAATCGGCGGCATCGTGCGCGTGCTCGAGCGCGAGCGCGACACCATCGTCGGCGATTTGCGCGCCGGCCGCCGCGGCTACATCGTGCAGCCGGACGACCCGCGTTTCAGCTACGAGATCCGCGTCGGCGATCCGTCGGACAGCGATCTCGAGCCGGCACCGCGGCCGGGCGATAAAGTGGTCGTGAAGCTCGGCGACTGGCGCCGCCGCGACGATCCGCTCACCGGCACGATCACCTCGCGCCTCGGCCGCACGCACGAGCCGCGCGCGGAGCTGATGGGAATTTTCCTGCGCTACGATTTGTCGACGCAGTTTCCGACCGAGGTCGAGCGCGAGGCTGCCGCGCTGCCCGACCGCGTGCAACCCCGCGATCTCGCGCACCGGCTCGACTATCGGGAAGAAGCTGTCTTCACGATCGATCCGGACGACGCGAAGGATTTCGACGACGCGCTCTCCTACGAAGTGCTCGACGGCGGCGATGTTCGCATCGGCATCCACATCGCCGATGTCTCCAGCTACGTGAAGGCCGGCTCGGCCCTCGACCGCGAGGCCCAGCGCCGCGGCAACTCCACCTATCTCGTCGGCGTCGTGATCCCGATGCTGCCGGAAAAACTTTCCAACGGCCTGTGCTCGCTCGTCGAGGCGCAGGACCGTTTGTGCAAGGCCGTGTTTCTCACCTTCGACAAGAAGGGCCGGATTAAGGACACGACCTACGCCAACACCGTCATCCGCAGCCGCAAGCGGCTCACTTACAAACAGGCCTACGCGCTCTTATTTGAGGACGACCTTGAGCGCATCCGCGCGCTGCCACTTCCGCCGAAACACCAGACCGGTTCGACTGGCCGCGCACTGCGCGACCTGAGCGACGCCGAACTCACCGATTTGCAGACGTGGGTGCGTGCGCTCTGGAAAATCGCCAGCCGCCTCCGCAAGGATCGCATGGCGCACGGAAGTCTCGACCTCGACATGCCCGAGACGAAAATCTTCGTCGACGAAAAAGGCTACGCCGACCGGCTAGAGCGCATTGAGCACGACGAGAGTCACCAACTCATCGAGGAGTTCATGCTCGCCGCCAACGAGGCCGTCGCGCGCCTCACCTGCACGCACAAGCTGCCCTCGCTCTACCGCGTGCACGACGACCCCGACGCCGCGAAACTCGCGGAGTATCGCGAGCTGCTCGGGACGTTTCACGTCAAGGTCGGCGACCTCACGCGCCGCGAGGAACTCGTGCGCCTGCTGGAGGTGCTGCGCACGCACCCGCAGGGCTACACGCTCCGCACGCAGTTGCTGCGCAGCCTGAAGAAAGCCGTTTACCGCCACACCCCCGACGGCCACTTCGGCCTCCACAAAAAAGACTACACGCACTTCACCTCCCCCATCCGGCGCTACTCCGATCTCGTGGTGCACCGCGTGTTCGATCACTACCTCGTGAAGCACGGCGGCCAGCCGGCACCCACGGGCCACCACTCCGGCTACGATCTCGCGCGCGTCGAGCGCATGGGCGAGCACCTCAGCCTCACCGAGGTGAACAGCGCCGAGGCCGAGCGCGACAGCGTGAAGATCAAGCTGCTCGAATTCTTCGAGCGCGAACTCGACAAGATGCCGAAGACGCGGTTCGCCGCCGTCATCACCGATGTCCGCGCCAACGGCTTCTTCATCGAACTGATCGAGTCGATGACGTTTGGCTTTGTCGCCGCGAGCTCACTCGGCGACGACTACTACTCGCCCAACTCCGCCGGCAACGCGCTAGTCGGCCGCAAGCGCAAGAAACGCTACGAACTCAACGGCCGCCTCGAAGTCGTCGTCGAATCCGTCGACCGCTACAAGCGGCTGATCGACTTCCGTCCGGCGAGTTGAGTTTCAAGACAGATTCGGTTTCCATGAACCACTTCGATTTCCCCGCCCAATTCCGCGCGCTCTACGATCAGGCCGTCGCCCGTTATGGCGCGGGCCAGCGGGGGGCGGAGACGTTTTTCGATGCGACGCAGAAGGCGTGGCTCGCCGCCAACGGCATCACACCGCAACACCTCTACGATTACGCCGAGGATTTTCACGGCTACGACGGTGAACCGGGCTTCGAACACGCGCTCGGCATCGAGCTGGTGCGCCGCGATTATTTTCTCAACGTGCAGCACGGCCGCGCCTCGACCGCGACGCTCGATGTCGCGACGATGCCGGCGAAGACAGACACGGCGCGCGGAATCGTGTGGCTTCCGCGCATCCTGCCCAAGGCCCGCGCGAAGCTCCGCGGCGAGATGCCGGCGAGCATGATGTATGGCTGCGGCGGCGATCGGCAGTTTTTCAAGGCGCAGAATATTTTGCCGGCGGAATTTCTGGCGCTCATCTGGCGGCACGGCGCCGACGACGCGGCAATCATCGAGTGGGTCGCACGGCGTGCCGCCGTAAAATAGTTTCAGCGCTGTCTCGCCTCGCGGATTGACCGCGGGGGTTTCGCCGCTACGGTTTGCGGCGTCGTTCGTCTTTCACCCATTCCCGTCAGTTCCCCCCTCCCCGAAACATGAAATACACGCTCACCGTTAACGGCCAGTCCCGCACCGTGGACGTGGCACCGGAGACCCCGATGCTGTGGGTGCTCCGCGACAGTCTTGAACTCGCCGGCACCAAATACGGCTGCGGCCACGGCGTCTGCGGCGCCTGCACCATCCATCTAAACGGCGAGGCAACTAAGGCGTGCATGACGCCGGTCTCCACCGTCGGCCGGAAAAAGATTACGACGATCGAGGGCCTAGCGCCGAGTCCGACCAAGCTGCATCCCGTGCAGCAGGCGTGGTGCGAACTCGACGTCGCCCAATGCGGTTACTGTCAGGCCGGCCAATTGATGACCGCCGCCTCACTCTTGAAAGACACCCCCAAGCCAACCGACGAGGAAATCGATGGCGCGATGGCGGGCAACATCTGCCGCTGTGGCACCTACACGCGCATCCGCGCAGGGATCAAACGCGCCGCCGAACTCGCTTCCGGCGCGAAGGAGGCTGGCCAATGAGCACGCTCACCACTCCCACCCTCGCCGGCCCCGTGAGCCGTCGCGACTTTTTCAAAATCTCCGGCCTCGCCGGCGGCGGGCTCGCGCTCGCTTTCTACATCAAAACCGGCGGTGACGCCGCCGCAGCCGAAACCGCCTCGGGCGATTTCACTCCGAATGCCTTCATCCGCATTTCCTCCGCCGGGAAAGTCACCATCATCTCCAAGCAACCCGAGATGGGCCAGGGCGTGAAGACCTCGCTCCCGATGATCATAGCCGAGCAACTCGAAGTGCCGTGGAAGGACGTCATGATCGAGCAGGGCGACTTCGATGCGAAATACGGCAACCAAGGCGCCGGGGGCAGCCAATCGACGCCGAGCAACTACGACAGCTTCCACCTTGTCGGCGCGACCGCGCGCACGATGCTCGTCGAGGCCGCCGCGCAAACGTGGG